>JANNGQ010000724.1:0-3161 GCA_031403975.1 Planctomycetota bacterium | reverse complement strand
CTCACTTCAAGACACTGCGGCGCCGGGTCAACTGTACGACCGGAACAGATCCAGTCCGGGTCTGGCGGCAATGGAGGGACTGAAGTCGCAAAAGTGTAGCTGAAGTCGTGAGACTTCAGATCGGAACTCTCACGAGTTCCGCTACATTGTCGTGATGTGCATCCGCGTACCCGGAATGGTTATCCGGCTTTGGTTCCGACGATAACGGGCTGATAGAATTCATCATCAAGTCTCCTGACCCCACTGAAACCAGCGCCGGCCAGAAGTTCGCAGAGACGCGTAACAGCAATCGCGTAGTACCGAGATCGGAGTGCCCGCGTCGTTACAGCGTTCGTGGAAAGATCCTCCTGAACAATGAACATCGTCAGATCGTATTGGTCGCCGTCGAAGTCCCACACCTGAAGTGGGACATAGCGTTTACCATCCTCAGATCGAGCGCCGTAGAGTTTTACGAGATTCGTTCCGCGTGGTTCTCGCTCGTAGTCACGCACCGTCAGGAGGCATCCACCCCCGGGACGCAGACATGCATGCATCTGCTCGAACGCCACTGAAATCTGTGCATCGCTGAGCAGATGAGGAACCGAGTTATCACAGCAGATAACCAGATCGCAGCCGGTGCCATGATGCGCGTGTGCTGCGCGCATATCGCAGACAGAGAAATCGATCGACTGACCGCGGGCAACCGCTTCCGCCTGAGCTCGCCTTATCGCCTGGCCGGAAATGTCGGAACCACGCACTTGATAACCCTGCTGAGCAAGTGCAATCGCCTGCGTGCCGATTCCGCAGGAGACATCGACCACGGAAACATGATTCGGCCATTCGCGGCGAAGTATCGTCGAGAGCAGCTGCCCCTGCCGACGAATGCTGGCATCCCAGTCCTCGAAGAGAAGGTGGTAGTGCGGTGTGAGTTCGTCATAGAAATCGTGCATGGACCAGGACTCCGTGTCAGAAGCCCGGCTCTTGCATAAAGCCGGGCTTCTCCGATCTGCTGTTGATTGGGAACGCCCGCGCGAATATCCAAGTTTCATCGGCGACACTCGCGACAGCATACAATTCCGCAGCTAGACTGACTTCCGATCCGATGCTCGAAATCCACTGAACAACAAGCGTCAAAAGCACTCCTCCCCCCAGAGGACGAGTTTGAAGCACGCTCTTTTCCTCGGAGTGGATGAACCCGGATCGGACTCGATTCGTTCGGCCAATGGCCTTTTTCCCTGTTGCAGCGAAGGCTACGAGAAATGACAGACGAACGCACTTACCCACTCCTGCCCTGTCGGGATCTCGATCCGGCGATTGCCTTCTACGAATCGCTGGGGTTTACTCGAACGTACCGTCAGCTCCGCCCAAATCCTTGTGCTGTCGTGGCCAGGGATGATTTCCAGGTGCATCTGTTTGGCATGCCGGACTTTGATCCAGCGACATCCTACGGAAGTGTGATTGTCGTCGTGCCGGATCCCGATTCGCTCTATCACTCTTTCGCAGAAGGATTGAGGGCAGTTTACGGAAAGCTTCCGGTGGCCGGCATCCCGAGGATGACGCGACCGCGAAAGAAATTTGGCACCGTGCGTGGCTTCAGCGTTGTGGATCTCGGGGGCAATTGGCTTCGGATTTTCAAGTCAGGTGACACAGAACCGCTGGATGAAGGAGCGGAAACGACGGGACTGGCCGGGTTTATTGACGTCGCAGCGAGGCTGGGAGATGCTGCTGGTGACGAAGCGAAAGCACTAAGGACGATTGAAAACGGAGTGAAGCGATTCCCCGACGCTCCAGTGCTCGACCGTGCCAGGGCATTCCTCTATCGCGCCGAACTTGCCGTACGATTGAATAAGCAGGCACTTGCCAGGACGTCATTGACTTCCATCGGGAAGCTGAAATTGTCCGACGACGAGCGCGAGAGTCTCGCCGACGAATTGGCTCAGACATCGAAACTCGTTCTGGAGAGCGAAGGCCAGACGCCGGACGCGGATCTGACTGCGCCATAGCAGTCCGCGCTGCACGAGTCCGATCGGCGAATCGTCCCCACGCAAGCGATTCCACAACCGCCGAAAAGACGAAACGCGGTGCTCCGGTTGGCCATCCGGGATGGTTTCGAAAAACGCCGCCGTCAGGTTTCTCGCGATGTCCTGGGAGAGAGTTTCACGGGCACACTCGTGACGGACTGCTACGCTGGCTACGAGGCTCACACGGCTGGTGCGAAGCAGAAATGTCTAACGCATCTGGCTCGCACCTCAGGCGACTGGCAGAAACTCACCAGCAGCCGCACAGCAGACTTCGGATTCTTTGATGAGATCCGGGAATTCGTCCGGCAGGCGTGCCACTTTCATCGCCAGCACCAGAAGAAAGAACTCAGTGAGGAGCAGCAGGCGGCAAAGACACTCTGGCTGCGTGAACGCCTGCTGCGACTGATGACGTGCCCGGTAACGCATGAGAAGGCAGTCACATTACAGAATCGCATACGGAAGCATCAACACGACTGGCTCGTGTTTCTGGATGACTGCCGTGTGCCGCCCACGAACAATCTTGCCGAACGGGCATTGCGACCACTGGTCGTACTTCGCAAGATCACATTTGGTCATCGCAGCGAAGCGGGCGCGAGACGCATGGCAACGCTGATGACAGTCGCCGAAACGGCGAAACGGCGCAGTCACCGTCCCAGCGACATCTACTGCCGACTCTTCACTCGCTCGCCAGGCCATGTGCTGCGGCGACTCTACGACGACAGCTAACGCCAACCGCACGCCACTTGATGGCCGACTTTCGATGAACAGCGAGTGTCTGTCCTGCGTCGCTTCATTCGCGGCCACCCGCACCCCGCACAGACTTTGGACGGCACGATCTCGCTTCGGGCCAGTTCGCCGCTGCGCGGATCAACGGCCCCAAAGCGATCAAGGAACATCTCGCCGACGGAACAACGCTGCGCAATCGCAATGCCCCCGCAACTTTCGCCTCGCCACCGAGTTCCCGATTGAATCAATGCCGAGGGGACTAAACTGTTACTCCGTCTCCAGGGGTAGATGACGGCGATGTTACATTGAGTGCTGGCGGCGGATATGATTGTGGCCGGTGATGACTTCATCTTTGACCGTGAGCTGACGAGCGGAGTTCTCGCCGATGTCGAAGGCGACGGGAGCAGCGCCTCAATAGAGGGGAACGCAATGGTG
>JANNGQ010000723.1:0-1984 GCA_031403975.1 Planctomycetota bacterium | reverse complement strand
GGCGATTTTCTACGATGGGAGCCACCAGGCACCCTGTCGCTGCAATGAGTGGTGCGCTGAGCTGTCCGGCCGTCGGATTCATTGCGACTCCCTGTGGGGGCAGGTCTCCAGCCTGCCTGGAGTGAAAAAACACAGTTGTTTTTGAAACGATAAGGCCGGCTGGAAGCCGGCACCACGACAAGGCCGGCTGGAAGCCAGCCCCACGATAAAACTGACAGTCCCCCTGCTTTCGGGCGTGTGGGCCAACACTATGTTTTCTCAATCTGCAGTCGCAGCCGGTTGAGTGCCGTCCGGGCAGCGCGCTGGCGGAAGATGGCGAGATTGCCGGACATGCTGACGTCGAATATCTGAAACAAATCCGGCGCGGCAACCGCGACGAATCCGCGCCGGACTGAGACGCCTGCGTGACTGACATGATCCTCACACGGCGATGACAGCAGAGCGTAGTCCAGCGAATGTGCGCGGAGCAGTCCCTGAACACAATTCCTGGCGATGTCACTCCAGTCCGTCGCTGCGCCGCCGCTCCGGGGCCGTTCTGCATCCGGCGAATCCGGCGAATCCGGCGAATCCGAGGAATCCGAGGACAGATGTTCCCACGGCCCCGGAACCACGATGGACTGATTGACGACGGAACTCAGATCCTTGTTCTCCGTCATCCACAGCGCCAGCAATCCGCCGGTTGTCGAACCTTCGACGAGGGCGAGTTTCCGACCTCGCATACGCAGCAACTCACCGACGACTTCATGCAGCTCGGCGTCGCCTTCGGTGTACACCGCGTCTCCCAGACGATCCCGGATCAGAGCGCACGTGTCTTCGCATGACCGTTCGGCATCTGCGGCGGACTGCGAACGTGCTGTGATCCAGAGCGAGATCACCGCTTCGCTGGCTGTAATACCCACTTCGGGGTTACGGCCGCGAGCGGTGAGATCGCCGAGCAGTCGTTCGGCCTCGGATTCTCCGAAACCGAATGTCCGGATGGCACGTCGGCACAGCACCATGCCGCTGCCGGGCAGTTGCGACTTGACCTGTCGTGCGAACATCGGCTTCATTTCTGCCGGAACACCCGGCATCACGGCGATGAGGCACGATGCATCAGCAAAGCCGGGATTGGCTTCTCGTCGGGATGCCCGTTCGCGTTCGACTGGACTTTCCGGCGACGCAGCTGTCCCCGACTTGTTTGAGTGCCGGATCCGCATCAGTATTCCTGGAGCAGTGCCGCAGCTGTTCGGCAATGCTTCAGACTGCACTGGACGATCGGCCTGACGCCGATTGCTTTCCGGCATCGGCCGGCCTCGAGCTGCGAACAGCGCTTCGATCTGCTTCAGTGATTCCGGATCACGCACCAATGGCTGTTCGAATGCGATCGCGAGGGCATCGCGGGTAATGTCATCCAGAGTCGGACCCAGTCCGCCTGTAATCAGAACCACCGGAGACCGTTCTGCCGCTGACCGAAACTCGGCGACGATCGCATCCATGTCGTCCGAGAGTGTCGTGTGACGCGCGACCTTCCATCCCAGCGCCTCCAGCTCGCGACTCAGCCATTGACTGTTGGTATCCAGCTTCGACCCGCAGGTCAATTCAGAACCGATGGCGATAATCTCAGCTTGCATACGGACGTCTCATGATTCCAGATGGACGACAGACCAGATGAGCGGCCGGTGCTGTCGCTGACTGACTTTCAGCAGTACCACGGCGCTTGACCGTTCTACAACACTTCAGCAACATCGATCCCCAACAACCCAAGCCCTGTTTTCAGCGCCCGAGCCATCAGGTCGCAGAGAATGAGGCGGCTTTGGCGGAGGGCGTCGGATTCGGCGTCCTGGACTGAGCAGCGGTCGTAGAACTTGCTGAATGCATCAGCCGTGTCGAACAGCCAGCCGGTCAAGACATGAGGCCGGTACTCGCTGAGCATACCTTCAATCGCGTCTCCGAAGAGCAGAAGCTGTAGAATCAGACGACGTTCTTCCGGGCATGTCAGCAGCAC
>JANNGQ010000722.1:0-10765 GCA_031403975.1 Planctomycetota bacterium | reverse complement strand
TGAATGTCGGGGTCGTGAATGACCGTCCGGATGTCATCAGAAACCTGGATCGTCCGCAAATCCGCGTCGCGGCGTTTAGTGACGTCCCGCACGACGACACGCCGCAGACAAATCGATCGTCCGGCCCGCTGTCGGAGCAATTCCGCAGAGGACTGCAGAATCCCGACGACACCCGTTCCGACGGTGCCGCAGCCGATGAGGGCGATGTTCAGGTCTGACGAGACGGACATGAGGTGAATCCCGATGCAACTATTTGTGCGTCATGAATCGTCAGGTTAACAGACAATGCGTTCCGCGGTCATACCGGAGGACGGGCCGTCGGCAAACGGAGGGCGTGTGGGATCTCACGTACTGGCGAACGTGGCGACCCGGCAATAGAAAGTTGTTCAACGACCAAATGGGTTGACACCCACTGCACGCCGAACCCGGTTTCCTTACAAACATCTGAATTCTGTCCCAACCTTTTTCATCGCCAGCAGTTGAGCGAAGTGCGATGAGCCATATACTGCAGCGAAACGGGCGACGAAGTGCATTTCCTGCACGATCGTCGAAAACTCGAAGAATCATGAACCAATTCAGGCAAAACTCACTTCAGATCGGTGCTGTCAGCTACCTGAACTCTCGTCCATTGATAGAAGGACTGGAAGGGCTGCTGCCGACGGCGAACCTGATCCTGGACTACCCCAGCCGACTGGCCGATTCGCTGGCCGCGGGTGATCTGGATGTCGCATTGATCCCGTCCATCGAGTATTTCCGCCGGCGGGACTATGAAGTCGTCTCGGATGCCTGCGTAGCCGCTCGCGGTGAAGTGATGAGCGTCAAGCTGTTCTGCAGAGTTCACCCCGGCAATATCCGGCGGCTGGCTTTTGATGAAGGCTCACGCACCAGCGCGGCGCTGGCGAGGGTGATTCTCGCCGAACGATATGGCGTCCTCCCGCAGTCAGAACGGCTGTCCATGGAGTCTTCCACGTTCGACAGTTCCGCAGATGCCGTACTGCTCATCGGTGACCGCGCGATGCACAATCCGCCGGAGCCTTTTGTAGAAATCATTGACCTCGGTCAGTTCTGGTACGACTGGACAGGTCTGCCGTTCGTCTTTGCA
The DNA here is from genome assembly GCA_031403975.1 of Planctomycetota bacterium. Classification (GTDB taxonomy): domain Bacteria; phylum Planctomycetota; class Planctomycetia; order Planctomycetales; family Planctomycetaceae; genus SXXK01. The sequence continues at coordinate 9,663 of JANNGQ010000722.1, read as the reverse complement.
ATGTGGGTGGCTCGTCAGGGAGCGGATACGGACGGGATTGAAGAAGCGCTGTCCGAGGCGCGCGATCTGGGACTGGCGAGGATCACTGCAATTGCCTGCGAAGAAGCTCCGAAGCTGGGACTGAGCGACGAAGTGGCCTGCAACTATCTCACGAAAAATCTGCACTATCATCTGACGTCAGCGGAACGCAGCGGACTCAAACTGTTTTGCGAACTGGCGGCTCAGCACAACCTGGTGAAATCTGATGTGGACATCAACTACCGGGATCTCGTCACTGCTTGAGAAAGCAGTCGCCGGCGATCGACTCACTCCCGACGAAGGCCTTGCGCTGCTCAAGTCGCACGACCTGGCCGCGCTCGGTGCTGCCGCGAATGCTGTCACGATGCGGCTGCATCCGGAGCCGTTTCGTACCTACAACATTGACCGCAACATTAACTACACAAACGCCTGTACCGCGGTCTGCGACTTCTGTGCGTTCTATCGTCCTCCCGATCATCCGGATGTTTACGTCCTGTCCATGGACGTGCTGCTGAAAAAGATCGAGGAGACGGTGGCCCTCGGCGGTGATCAGATTCTGCTGCAGGGCGGACTGCATCCGAAACTGTCGCTGGAATGGTATGAGGAAATGCTGAGCACTCTGCGGAGGAATTTTCCGCAGGTTAACATTCATGGCTTCAGTCCGCCGGAGATCCATCACTTCACGAAGATCAGCAGACTGCCGCTGAGGACCGTGCTGGAACGACTTAAGGCGGCCGGGCTGGGAAGTCTCCCGGGCGGTGGCGGGGAGATCCTGGTCGACCGAGTCCGCAAGTCCATCACACGCGGGAAAGTGCTCACGGATGACTGGCTGAACATCATGCGAGTCTGGCATGAACTCGGAGGCCGCTCGACGGCGACCATGATGTTCGGCCATGTCGAAACGCTGGCGGAGCGCATCGAGCACCTCGACCGCATCCGCCGACTGCAGGATGAGACCGGAGGGTTCACGGCGTTCATCTGCTGGACGTTTCAGCGGGACAACACCGACATGGCTCATCTGCCGCCGGCGGGTGCCTTTGAGTACCTCAGGACGCAGGCCGTGAGTCGTCTGTATCTGGACAACGTGCGGAACATCCAGTCGTCGTGGGTGACACAGGGAGAAAAGGTAGGACAGCTGGCTTTGCTGTTCGGAGCCAACGACATGGGCAGCCTGATGATTGAAGAAAACGTGGTTTCACAGGCGGGAACCGTACATCACCTCACGGTCGATTCGATACGCCGCTGCATCGAAAACGTGGGCTGCATTCCTCGCCAGCGCAACGTGTTTTACGATTACATCGATCAGGCAGGCGAATACCGTCCGCAACAGCCCAGACCGGTTCTGCCGGTTCTGCAATGGTGAAGATCTACAACACCAGGCACTGCCCCGGCATGGCGTCACTGAGTGTGGTAGGCTGACCACATGATCCGCATTCAGGGACTCTTCAAAGAATTTGCTGATCCCAGAAACGGAGTCTTCCGTGCTCTGGACAACGTGTCGTTGGAGGTCCGTCCCGGAGAAATCTATGGACTCCTGGGACCCAACGGAGCGGGCAAGACAACGTGCCTGAGAATTCTCAGCACGGTCCTGAGACCCACCCGGGGACTCGCCGAAGTCGACGGCATCAACGTTGTGCGGGATCCGGAAGCAGTTCGGTCCCGAATCGGCTTTATGTCGTGCAACACCGGTATCTATGATCGCATGACCGCCTGGGAAATGGTCGAATACTATGGTCGCCTGTACGGAATTCCCGAGGAAAAACTGCAGCCTCGAATCCGCGAACTCTTCGACGTACTGCAGATGCACGAGATCCGCGATCGGCTGGGCGGCAAAATGTCCACCGGCATGAAGCAGAAAGTCTCCATCGCACGCACAATCGTCCACGATCCGCCGGTAATTATCTTTGATGAACCGACGTCCGGGCTCGATGTGCTCGTGGCCCGGGCGGTGCTCAGGACCGTCGCCGCACTCCGGGATCAGGGCAAATGTATAATTTTTTCGACTCACATCATGCGCGAAGTCGAAAAACTGTGCGACCGCATTGGGATAATTCACCGAGGGAAAATACTCGCGGAGGGAACACTGCCGGAACTCGCGGACCGGCATCAGCAGCCGGATGTTGAGGAACTGTTCTTTGACCTGATTCAGCGACGGGAGGAAGAAGTCGCAACTCCATAATGCAGTCGGCTCGTCTGAGGATTCCTGCGTTTAACGGCAGGCCGCAGGCCACGATGCTGTTTTCCGGAGTGCGATGGCCGAATCGGTTCGCTTGCCGGATGAGTCGCAGAGCCGAGTAAGAGTAAGAGTAAGAGTAAGAGTAAGAGTAAGACGGATACGAACGGGCATTGATGAGCTGGAAGAACATCCGACTGATTTTTCTCCGCGAAGTGCGTGACCAGTTACGCGATCGGCGTACGCTGTTCATGATCACCATTCTGCCCGTATTGCTGTATCCGATGCTCGGCCTGGGCATCGTCGAGATGATGCTGACGTTCAGCGAACAGCAGCGAGTCGTTGTTGTACTCAACGCTGACGACTTACCTCAGACACCGTCACTGCTTGATGAGCACGGCATCCGGGAGGAGTGGTTTGATCGCGGAAAAGAAGACACATCCCGATTGCGAGTCCTCGCGGAGCACTCGACTCGACCGGGTGTCGCAGCCGCAGAATTGAAGCCTGGCGGTGACGCCGCAGTACCCCCTGCACAGGCACGAGAACTGCGACGAGGCGAAAAGACAGATTCTGAACTTGTGAAGGCTGCTGTCCACCTCGCGGGCCAGATTCAACAGCTGCACGGACTGAGATCTGAAGCACAGCCGGCTCTGTCATCCAGTTCTGGCAGCCCGGTTCAGCCAGCATCGGGATTCCCGCTGGTCGCAGTCAACATAGACCAGCTCAACGAGTTGCAGGATCAAGTCAGCCGTCAGTTTGGTGAGAGCGGCTTTCAGGTGCTCGTGATCGTTCCAAAGGGCTATGCCGCCGCGATCGAATCCATGCAGACGCGGATCAGAGCGCGCGCGACTTCCGCAGACGTTCTCGGGCCAGCCTCTGAATCAGTTCCTCCCGTGCTGGTCATTCGCAACAGCGCCGATGACAAATCTCTGGCGGCATTCAGCCGGATCCAGAAGGCATTGGGCAACTGGGAAGACGCGGTTCGTGAGAACAGCTTCGAGAAAGCCACACTGCCGCTGGAACTGCAGCACCCCGCACGGCTGGCGTGGATCGAGGTCGCTCGCGCAGAACAAGTCGCGGCCAGTGTCTGGAGCAAACTGTTTCCGGCGTTACTCGTCATTATGGCGCTGACCGGAGCCTTCTATCCGGCGATCGACCTCGGAGCCGGCGAGAAAGAGCGCGGCACGATGGAGACGCTGCTGATCAGTCCCGCAAAGCGAGTCGAACTCGTGCTGGGCAAGTTTCTGACCATTCTGCTGTTCAGCGTTACGACGGCGATTCTGAATCTCCTCAGCATGGGCCTGACCGGACAGCAGATGGCCTCGATCGTTGGTTCCGGAGTGTCTCGTTCCGTGAGCCTTGAATTCCCCGGATTCGCCCCGCTGATGTGGCTGGCGATCCTGTTGCTGCCGCTCGCCGCGTTATTCAGTGCTCTGTGTCTGGCGCTGGCGACATTTGCAAGATCTACGAAAGAGGGCCAGTACTATCTGACGCCGCTGCTGATGGTCGTGATGGGTCTGACAATGTTCTGCCTGTCGCCTGCCGTGGAGATGACACCGCTCTACAGCGTCATTCCGGTGGTCAACGTCGCGCTGCTGCTCAAGGGTCTGCTGCTGAATGCCCCTGGCTCTGACAGCCTTGTGGTCTACGCCGTGCCGGTGCTGATTTCGAGCATCGGCTACAGCATGTTGGCGCTGTGGTGGGCCATTGAACTTTACAACAGCGAAGATGTATTGTTTCGCGAAGCCGAGAAGTTCGACCTGCGACTCTGGTTCCGTCAGATGCTGCGGACGAAAGATGCTGTGCCAGCCTTCCCGGAAGCCGTTTTCTGTTTTATCCTGATTCTGATGCTGCAGTTCGTGGCGATGACCTATATGAAACCCGACCTTTCGGTTGACGAGCCTGGTCGGGCGATGATGCGGCTCACGGTGATCCAGCAACTGACGACGATTGCCTGCCCGGCAGTATTCATGGGCATACTCCTCACGACCAGTCTTCGCGCCACGTTTCGACTGCGGATGCCGGCGTGGTCGGCGATCGGGATCGGAATCGGGCTGGCCGTCGTCGCTCATCCGCTGAGCGTTGAACTGGCTCAGTTTCTCGTCGAGCATCAGGTCTTCCCTGAGCCGCCCGAGTCAATTCGAAATGCGTTGAGTATGATCAAGACGGGTGATCAGCCGGCATGGCTGCTGCTGATGGTTTTTGCCGTGACTCCGGCGATCTGCGAAGAGCTGGCCTTTCGTGGTTTCATCCTGAGCGGGCTCGCCCGCGGCGGCCGCCTTGCGATCGCTGTGGGCATTTCGAGTCTGATGTTCGGAATCGTACATATGATTCCGCAGCAGGCCTTCAATGCGGCACTGCTGGGTCTGGTGCTGGGATTGCTCGCCATTTACAGCCGCAGTCTGTTACCGGCGATGGCGTTTCATTTCTGTAACAATGCGATCGCCACTTACCATGCGAGTGGAGCTGCACGTTTCAACGCTGATGGAGTCTTCTTCTCTCGCGACACAGACGATGCTCTGCGCTACGAAGCACCGCTGCTGGTTCTGTGCGGAGTCGCAGGCGCTCTGATGGTGTTGCACATGATCCGCACCGTGCTCCGCGAACAGGACCAGAAACGTCGCGGGCTGATCCCGGGCTTCGGCGAAACCCGCGAGGATTCCCCCGGCACGCAGATCCGGCAAGCGGAGAGGGTCAACCCTTGTGGGATTCCCGTGTGAACCCACGGTCCGGCTGAAGGGTCGCCTTTCATCGGTTCGAAGCAGTCCCTAAACTCCCGGCCACATGACTGGTTCAGGGCAGCGGATTCCAACGACTCTGGCTGAGCTGACGACGTTGATGGGAACGGCTCCGGGGTTTCCCGAGGTCATCGCCTCTTTGCATTCCGGACGCAGTGCCGCCATTGACGGCGCCTGGGGCTCAGCCTGCGCGCTCAGCGTCGCGGCGATCGCGGCCGCGGACAGGAAGAGGACTCATCTGATCGTGCTGCCCACGATCCGCGATGCGGAAGAATTCGTTGATGAGTTGTCGGATCTGGCCTCATTGTCTGTGCTGCTGTTTTCCGCCTGGGAGAGCATGCCCGAACAGATCGACGCGGGCGACTCGGTCTTTGCCGGTCGACTGTCCGTTGCACGGCGGCTGAGCGACACAGATCGCCCTGCGACAATCGTGGTGACGTGTCTCCCGGCGCTGCTGCAGCCGATTCCGTCTCGCAGCGCGGTACGGGCGGCGACACGGACAATTTCCGTTGGTGATGAACTGTCACTGGATGAGCTGACCGAATGGCTGATGGCCCGCGGATTCGAACGAGTCACGGCGGTTGAACTGCCGGGTGAGTTCTGCCTTCACGGCGGCATCCTGGACATCTTTCCTGCGACTGAGCCTGATGCCATCCGCATCGAATTATTCGGCGACGAGATCGAATCCATCCGCTCGTTCGATGTCGAAAGCCAGCGACGGCTGGAAGATCTGAAGTCCATTGCACTGACAGTCACGATCGCTGAACGTGCGGCCGCGGATTCCGGCGGAACCGATCGGGGCTATGACAGCTCCGACACAGAAAGCCTGATTGATTCGCTCCCGGGCAATTCCCTGGTAGTGCTGACCGACATGCAGCAATCGATCAGTGAAGGCAGGATGTTTCTGCAGCGTCTGTCCAATCCCGTCGGGATGTACGGAGTCGATGCCACGATGGCCCGGCTCACTGAGTTTCCGTCAGTCACGATCGATGCGCTCGGAGTGGACAGTTTCGAGACGTCGTGCCACCTGAGCATCGAGGCGGTCGAACGCTTCTCGGGCAGTCGCCGCGATGCACTGGTTGAACTCTCTGAGTTGCTCGGTCCGACCGATCAGGTGCTGCTTTGCTGTCACAACGAGGGCGAACAGGAACGGCTGAGAGAACTGATTGCTGAGACAGATACCTCATTCGAAACCAGGCTCGCAGCCCGCGTTCATCTGACAACCGGGCGCATCCGGCGGGGATTCCGCCTGATTGAACACGCCCTGATCGTCATCAGCGACAACGAGCTATTCTCCCGCACAGCGACTCGTGTGACGACGCGCAGGCGAAAAGCCGACTCGCGGGCTATCGACAGTTTCCTGGACCTGCGCGACGGTGACCTGGTCGTGCATATTGCCCACGGCATAGCGAAATACCGCGGCATATCAATGATGGGAGCGAATGGACAGCAGGAGGAACACTTGCTGCTGGAGTTCCGTGATGCGTTGGTCGTGTACGTCCCGGCATCGCTGATCCACCTCGTACAGAAATACATCGGACCGGCGAAAACGACCCCGGAACTGACGAAGTACGGTGGCACGTCGTGGCTGAAGAAGAAAGATCAGGTCGCGGAAGCCATCTCCGACATGGCGACGGATATGCTCAGACTGCAGGCTGATCGAGCCTCACGTCCCGGCCTTCAGTGTCGGGCGGACTCACACCTGCAGCAGGAATTTGAGAAGGCATTTCCATTTACCGAAACGCCCGACCAGGTCTCCGCCATCGCTGACTTCAAGCAGGACATGGAACAGCCGAAACCGATGGATCGTCTGATCTGCGGCGATGTCGGTTTCGGCAAGACCGAAGTCGCCATGCGAGCCGTCTTCAAGGCGATTGACAATGGCCGTCAGGTCGCAGTGCTGGTGCCCACGACGGTGCTTGCCGAACAGCATTTCCGCACATTCAGCCAGCGGATGGCCGAGTTCCCCGTCACCGTGGAAATGCTGTCGCGATTCCGCTCCGCCGCCGAGCAGAATCGAATCATTGAACGACTGCAGGACGGAGCCATCGACGTTGTCATCGGGACTCACCGCCTGGTTTCCAGGGACATCACCTTTAAGGATCTCGGTCTGCTGATCATTGACGAAGAACAGAAGTTCGGAGTCAAAGTCAAGGATCGGCTCAAGCACATTCGTTCCGAAGTCGACGTGCTGACTCTGACAGCCACACCGATCCCGCGCACGCTGCATATGTCGCTGCTGGGCATTCGCGACATCAGCAGTCTCACGACGCCGCCGCGCGACAGACTGCCGATTGAAACGCGCGTCGGTCGATTCGATGAGTCCCTTGTGCGCAGCGCGATCATTCGCGAACTGAACCGGGGCGGACAGATCTATTTCGTACACAACCGGGTTCACGACATCGAGCAGGTGGCCGAACGGCTGAAACGCATCGCGCCTGAGGCCTCTCTGACTATCGCTCACGGCCAGATGGACGAAGATGATCTGGAACTGGCGATGATGGAATTCGTCACCGGCAAGGCCGACATTCTGCTGGCGACGACAATCATCGAGAGCGGACTGGACATCCCGAATGCCAACACGATGTTCATTCACCAGGCAGATATTTACGGTCTCGCTGATCTGCATCAGTTACGAGGCCGCGTGGGCCGTGATCGCCACAGAGCCTACTGTTACCTGCTGCTGGAGGACGGTCGTGTCGTTACGACGAAGGCCACAAGGCGGCTGAAAGCGATTGAAGAGTACAGTGAACTGGGTGCCGGATTTCGTATCGCGATGCGGGATCTGGAAATCCGCGGGGCGGGCAACATTCTGGGGACCGAGCAGAGCGGCAACATCGCTGCGGTGGGCTACGAACTGTACTGCCAGCTTCTGGAAAACTCAGTGCGGACTCTGAAGAAGCAGCCGCTGAGATATCAGAGGCACTGCAAGATTGAACTGCCCGTCTCAGCGTATCTGCCGGACAAATACGTTTCCGATCAGAAACTTAAGATCGAGGTTTACCGCCGCCTGTCGCAGGCGAATTCGCTCGATCAGTTAGGGGAGCTGGAGGACGAGCTGCGTGACCGTTTCGGTCCGATCCCCACGGCCGCAAGGCGGATGCTGCAGATGCGAGAACTGAATCTGAGGGCACTGGGATGGCTGATTGAGAACATCCATCTCGAAACCGGTTATGCAGTCCTGCGCTATCGCGACGCAAAGCGAATCCGGATGCTGGCATTCCTTCACAGGGGACATTTGAAGATCGTCGATGCTCACGATGCCTATTGGCCGCTCAATGCCGATGAGTCGGACGGAGCGGCAGTACTCGACGAGCTGCTTGCGGCACTTTCTGCCGCACAGCCGCCGGTTCCGGACTGACGAGTTCGTGTTTACCTGTTTTGACGACGGGAATAGACTTCGGCGGCAGCGCAGATTCGTACCGAGCGCCGGCACTGCGACTTTTTTCCCGCCACTGGGATTGCCCCGGTGGTTCAAAGACTTCTCGCGCTACTCCAATTGTGGCCGCACCCATGTGGGCGACTAGCGCACAGGCCGCTAAACCACCGGGACGAGCCCGGTGGCGTGGAAGTCACAGGAATGGCCTCCGCGAGACAGGAATTCACGGATGAACATGCACTATTTTTCGTCGTTGAGCGCGCTCATTCTGGCCGATGCAGACGCCGCTGTCGCACCACAGAACTCCGACTTTCTCAAAGAGCTCTGGCTGAAGATTCAGCAGAATCTGAGTATCGATGCGGTGCTCAGGATCCTCAGTCAGACCGGCCCGAAGGTACTCGCCGCAATCGCCGTGTTTGTGATCGGCAGAATCGCTGCACGGATGGCGTGCGGCATGATTGTCCGGGCATCGAAAAAGGCCAGGGTTGATGAAACGCTCGCGCGGTTTCTGGGCAACGTTGCCTATATCATCATGCTGACGGCCGTCTGCATCGCTTCGCTGGGATACCTGGGAGTTGACACGACATCAGCCAGCGCCGTGCTGGCGGCGGCTGGATTTGCGATTGGAATGGCGCTGCAGGGATCACTCGGAAATGTGGCCTCCGGAGTGCTGCTGGTTTTCTTCAAACCGTTCCGTGTCGGCGACGTGATTGAAGTCGGTGGAGTCCTTGGCAGCGTCGTCGAAATTCAGATCTTCAGCACGATCATGCTCACGCCCGACAATGTACGCATCATCCTGCCGAATGCTTCCATCACAGGCGGCACGATCCGAAATCTGTCGGCTGAACCTCTGCGACGAGTCGATCTGGTCATTGGCTGCAGTTACAACGATGACTTGCGTGAGGTGCGCGCGTTTCTGGAAGAGCTGGTGCAATGCGATTCACGAGTTCTCAGCGATCCGGAACCAGTGATCGCGGTCTCGGAACTGGCCGAGAGCAGCGTGAATTTTGTGGTCCGGCCTTGGGTCGCCAGCAGCGACTACCTTGCGGTAAAATTCGAACTGACGGAACGCATCAAGCTGGGTTTTGACGAACGGGGATTCACAATCCCGTTTCCGTCGCGGGACGTCTTTGTGCATCACTCTGGCGGCACACTCTCGCTGTCAGCACTGGAAGGTGCCGCCGCTGCCGCTGCATGACGGATACCACCGTCAAGGGTCAGCTGGGAATTATTTCTCCGGTAAAGTGTTCTCCGGAAAAGTGCTGGCGGGCGTGCAGCCAGCGACCATTGCGGATGAGGGAAGAAAGGACGCGGCGCGAGTAGGCATGCTCGCCACTCATGGCGCCGACGATCGC
>JANNGQ010000721.1:0-4445 GCA_031403975.1 Planctomycetota bacterium | reverse complement strand
GCCGGGTTGGTCGGCATGATCGATCCGCCTCGCGAGGAAGCCAAAGAAGCGGTTCAGAAGTGCCGCGCAGCCGGCATTCGCCCCGTCATGATCACGGGCGATCATCCGGCAACGGCTCTAGCCATCGCCCGCGAACTGCACATCGCGGAGCCAGACGGCCGCGTGGTCACCGGGCAAGAACTCAGCGACCTGTCAGACGAGGAACTCAAGCTTCAGGTGGATCAGATCGCCGTCTATGCCCGTGTTTCCGCAGAGCACAAGCTGCGGGTCGTGCGTGCCTGGAAAGCCCGTGGTCAGATTGTCGCCATGACTGGCGATGGCGTGAACGATGCTCCAGCTGTGAAGGCTGCCGACATCGGTATAGCGATGGGGGTGACTGGCACCGATGTGACCAAAGAGGCGTCCGACATGGTTCTGACGGACGACAACTTCGCCTCGATCGTAAGCGCCGTCGAGGAAGGCCGCGGCATTTTCGACAACATCCAGAAGTTCGTGGTTTACTTGTTGTCGTGTAACGCCGGCGAAGTGCTGCTGATGTTATTCGCGGCCATCATTGGTTGGCCGGTCCCACTGCTGGCGATTCAGATTCTGTGGATCAACCTCGTGACCGACGGGCTGCCAGCGCTGGCCCTGGGCATGGAGCCGCCGGAACGCGACATCATGACCCGTCAGCCGCGTCCACCTCTCGAAGCTGTGATCACGCGGGAACGCGGGCTGCTCATTCTGTTCCAAGGCACGCTGATCGCGACCGTCGCGGCCCTGGGTTTCTGGATAGTTTACCAGGGGGATGAAACGCATTTGGGCCGTGCTCGGACAATGACCTTTTGCATCACCGCCTTTGCTCAACTCTTCTTTGCCATCGGCTGCCGTAGCCAGCGCTTCACCATGCTGGAACTGGGCCTGCTCTCGAACCCGCATCTGCTCGGAGCGATTGTCATCTCCGGTTTACTCCACCTGACTGTCGTGACGCTCCCGTTCGCTCAACCGGTCTTCGAGGTCACCGATCATCCCGCGTGGGAGTGGCTGCTGCTCATTCTGTTGTCGCTGGCCCCCGTCACGGTCATCGAAGTCAGTAAGCTCCTGCGTGCATTCTTCAAGAAAGAAAAATGAGGACGCCATGTCTTGGAAACGCCTCTGGATTCAGCTGGGTATCTCCGGGGTTGCACTTGCCGCGTTGGTCGCCGCCGTTGCGTTCTGGCCGCGCGGGGATTCGCAGGCAGCGACCAAGTCGGACGTGTGGACCTGCTCGATGCATCCGCAGATTCGGTTGCCCTCTCCGGGGAATTGTCCCCTCTGCGGCATGCAGTTGATACCGATCTCGAAGCTGCCGAACGCACGCGACGACCTGGAAACGCGAGCCGGCCTTGTCACGGAACCGGTCGTGCGGCGAGAGCTGTTCAAGGAAATTCGCACAGTCGGCAAGCTCGACTACAGCGAGCGGCAGGTGGCGTATCTGTCGTCGCGAATCGACGGTCGTATCGATCGGCTGTTTGTGGATTTCACTGGTATCGAGGTCAAGAAGGGCGATCATCTCGTGGAGATCTACAGCCCGGAGTTACTGGCCACGCAGAACGAACTGCTGCTCGGCCTCGACGCGGTCGAGAAGGAAAAGCCGTCCTCGCCAACCGTGAAGAGTTTTGCCCAGTCGCGACTGGATTCGACTCGCACAAAACTGCGGCTGCTCGGAATCCTCGACGAACAAATCGCCGAAATCGAAGAGACTCGCCAGCCGACCACGCACTTGACAATTTTTGCTCCCATCGGCGGCACGGTCATCGAGAAGAATGTCCGCGTCGGCCAGTACGTCAGCACTGGCGAACAGGTATATCGCATCGCGGACCTCGACCCGATTTGGCTCTATCTCAACATTTACGAGTTCGATTATGCGTGGGTCCGTTTCGGACAGACGGTCGATGTCCAGCTGGAAGCGTTTCCGGGCGAGACATTCAGCGGCTCGATCATGTTCATCGACCCGTTCCTGGATGACGCTACGCGGACGATTCGCGTGCGTGTGAATATCAGGAATTCGGATCGCCTGCTCAAACCACAGATGTTTGCGACGGCGACGATCCATGTCCGGTTGCGTTCGGATGGGACACCCGAACCCACCGGCCTCGAAGGGAAGTTCGTGTGCCCGATGCACCCGGAAGTCATGCAGGACGAGCCAGGCAAGTGCTCGATCTGCGAGATGCCGCTGGAGAAGGTGCCGGAACGACGGTCGAGGCGGGAAATTCACGAGTCGGAAGGGAAGCCCAGCGCGACTGATGATAAGACACCGGAGGACGCAGCGGTCGTTGCGGATAAGACAGAGGACCATTCGGCCCGCGCGAAGGAATCGGAGACCGCAACGAACGAGGCGGACTCCGAGACGCACGAAGGGCACGCAGCGAAGGCATCGCCGATGGAAAACGCAGCATCCGGCGCAGGTGTGCTGGCCATTCCTGTGTCGGCAGTGCTCGACACCGGTCGGCGTCGGATCACATACCGGCAGACCGACGAAGGCACTTATGAACTGGTCGAACTCAAGCTCGGCCCGCGCGCCCATTCAATGGACGAGTCAGGACAACGTCGCGAGTTTTTCGTGGTGCTCGGCGGCATCAACGAAGGAGATCGAGTCGTCTCACAAAGCGGCTTTCTTCTTGACAGCCAACGTCAGATTGAAGGTATGCCAAGTCTGCTGTATCCCGAAGGGCAAATGGGCACGTCACTGCACTCCGGCCACGGCGCTATGGGGAGCGCAACGCCGTCACCGTCCAAGGAAGAACCACGACCGTCCATGAAAGACATGCCGAGCGGCCACAAAATGTAGCCCGAAACGTCAGCGAGAGCGGGCTTTTCAAGACGCTCTGAATTCATCAGTAGTCGCGCAGAAGAATTCGAGCAGGCGAACCGTATCATGGTCAAACTCATCATTCGCTGGTGCCTCAACAACCGATTCGTCGTGATGCTGGTGATGATCTTGTTGCTCGGCATCGGCTATTACGCGGTGACGAACATCCCGATCGACGCCATTCCCGACATCGGCGAGAAGCAGGTCATCGTGCTGGCTGATTGGCCCGGCCGCTCGCCACAGGATGTCGAAGATCAAGTGACGTACCCGCTTTCTACGACGCTGTCCGGCACGCCCGGCGTGAAGACGATCCGGTCATTTTCGGGCTTCGGCTTCTCGATGGTGTTCATCATCTTCAAAGATGAAGTGGACTATTACTGGGCGCGGTCGCGAGTGCTCGAACGCATGAACGTGTCGTTGTCCCGGCTCCCGCCAGGCGTCGTACCGGGGCTGGGGTCGGATGCGACGGCGCTGGGACAGATCTTTTATTACACGCTGGAAGCGGAGGGGGCCGATCTCTCGAAACTCCGCTCGTTGCAGGACTGGTATATCCGGTATCAGCTTCAATCAGTCGAGGGCGTGACCGAAGTCGCGACGCTCGGCGGCTTCGTGCGCGAATACCAGATCGACGTCATTCCCGAAAAATTGCGAGCACACCGCGTCACGTTGCCCGAAGTTTACGAAGCCGTCCGCCGCAGCAACATCGACGTGGGGGCCAAGGTGGTGGAAAACAATCGCTACGAGTTCTTCATTCGTGGCAAAGGCTTCGTTCGCAGTGTGCAGGACATCGAGAACGTCGTCATCCGCCAGGAAGCCGGGACGCCGATCTATGTGAAAAACGTTGCGACCGTGCAGCTTGGACCGGAGTTTCGTCGCGGTACGCTCGACAACGCCGGCCGCGAGGCGACAGGAGCCGTGGTGCTGATGCGCTACGGCGAGAATCCGCTGGCCGTCATCAACCGCGTCAAACAGAAGATCGCCGAGATCGAGCCGGGCCTGCGGGTCACATTGCCATCGGGCGAGGCGGTGCCGGTGAAAATCGTACCGTACTACGACCGAACGGACATCATCTACGAGACGATGGCTACGCTGAAAGCCAACCTCATCGAAGAATCGATCGTCGTCGCCTTTATTGTCGTGCTCTTTTTGTTGCACCTGCGGAGTTCACTGGCCGTGCTGCCGACGCTGCCGCTGGCACTCGCGATGAGTTTCGGCGTGATGTACTGGATGGGAGTCGACAGCAACATCATGTCGCTGGCCGGACTGGCGATTGCCATCGGTGACGTCAGCGACATGGGCATCATCATGACAGAAAATATTTATCGGCGATTGACGAACGAGCGCGACCGACCATATCTGGATGTTGTCTACGAGGCTTCTGCCGAAGTTGGCGGTGCGATCGTCACGGCAGTCGTCAACACAGTGGTGTCGTTCATTCCCGTGTTCGCACTGACCGGGCCGGAAGGGAAGATGTTCCGGCCGCTTGCGTACACGAAAACGCCCATCAGTTTGAAGCTGTCGTTCTTGTCCTTGGCACGCTTGATAAATTCGGGGACACGCGCTACGTCGCCAATTTCCTCAAGCATCTTGAGGCAGGCCTCGTTGGCCCCGCCAT
>JANNGQ010000720.1:0-4312 GCA_031403975.1 Planctomycetota bacterium | reverse complement strand
TCGCATCGAGGACAAGGGCTTGAGCATTATCGGGATGAAAATGCTGCAGGTGACCCAGGAACTGAGCAAGCAGCACTACGCGGAACACGTTGCCAAGCCATTTTACAGGGACCTGGAAGCATTTATTACATCCGGGCCCGTTGTCGCGATGATCGTTGAGGGTCCGGAAGCGATCGCCGTGATGCGGACGTTGATGGGAAAAACGAATTCCCGGGAATCCGCTCCAGGCACGATCCGGGGCGATCTCGGAACCAGCCGCCAGATGAATCTGATCCACGGCAGTGATGGCCCCGAGGCAGCTCAGCGAGAGATCGCAACCTACTTCGCAGCCGGAGAAATTGTGGCTGCCCCGGACGCACTGGCAGCTCATCTCTGGGCCAGAGAAGAAACGTAGTCACCAAAGTCTCCGAATCTCGTGAAATGCAGGCAGAACGGAAGGGCATTCGATTCAGGCTCATGGAAGCTGTGCCGACGACGCGTTCCGGAATTCTCTCCGCGCGAAACGCAGGATTCGGGGATCAGTCTTCCCTACGGTAGAATACTCGCGCTGCAACCGGGTACAACATTGCTCCGCCGGTTGTTCTTTTCTCGGGAGCGTGCCTCATGTGCCGTGCTGTGGCTGTGTCGGTGACTTGCGTTGTGTTTCTCGCGGGGCATTGTGTGTTGTCGTCGGGACAACAGACTGACTTGGGCGACGCATCCGCTGAGGACATCCGGCATTCGGATCTGAGCGTGTTCCGCGATGTGGACGGAACTGTGAAGCCAGTCAGGTCGGCGGAAGACTGGGCCATTCGTCGACAGCAGATTCTGGACGGTGCGCGGGCGGCGATGGGGCCGTTGCCTTCTCGCGAGAATCTGCCGGCGTTCGATGTCCGGGTCACCGAAGATGTTCGGATGGGCGATGTTCGCAGAGTCACGTTGACGATTGCAGCTGAAGGAACTGATCGGTTACCGATGGACTTGTATCTGCCGAAAGCGATTGCAGATTCTGTCGACGCATCGAAGATCTTCGAGACCGATCCCGGAACGAAACTGGCTGCCATCGTGGCCCTGCATCCGACTGGAACCGCCGGAAAGCGTATCGTTGCCGGTGAAGGAGGCAGGAACGGACGGCAATACGGCCTGGAACTGGCTCAGCGGGGCTATGTGGTGGTCGCCCCGGACTATCCGTCATTCGGCGAGTACCAGAACTACGACTTCAGCTCCGACCAGTACGTGTCGGGCACGATGAAGGGAATCTTCAATCACATGCGGAGCGTTGATTTTCTTGCGGCACTGAGATTTGTGAATGCGGACCGGATCGGAGTCATCGGACATTCACTGGGCGGGCACAATGCCATTTTTCTCGGTGTGTTTGACGAGCGCGTGAAGGTCATCGTTTCGTGCTGTGGCTGGTGTCCCTTTCACGATTACTATGCTGGTGACATCCGGGGCTGGACCAGCGACCGATACATGCCTCGCCTGCGGGACGAGTTCGGTCTGAATCCCGACAAAGTGCCATTTGATTTCTACGAGCTGGTCGCGGCCCTCGCTCCGCGGACGTTTGTATCGGTCTCACCGATGCGCGATGCGAATTTTGATGTGAACGGCGTGAAGAAAGCGATGCCGGCGGCCGGAACTGTTTACTCCCTGCTGGAAGCCCGCGCAGAACTGATTCTGCTCACACCGGACTGTGAGCACGATTTCCCCATTGACATGCGGATGCAGTCGTACGTCGTCATGGACCGGGTTCTGAAGCACGAGCCCGACCCGTTCGAGCCTGACTTTGCAGAGGAGCTGCCACGGATTCCGGCGCGCTCACCCGCGGAAGCCCTCGCAACGTTTCAGGTCGCAGATGGATTTGAGATCCGGCAGACGGCAGCAGAACCTCTTGTCACCGATCCGGTGGCGATGTCGTACGATGCTGATGGTCAACTGTTCGTGGCAGAGATGCTGGACTACTCCGAGCAGGCCACAGAGCACCTCGGACGCATCCGTGTGCTGGTCGACTCGGACAGCGACGGTCGCTTCGACAAGAGTCACATTTTTGCCGAAGGACTCAGCTGGCCGACGGCGATCATCTGTGCCAGTGGAGGGATCTTTGTGGGTGCCGCGCCGGACCTTTTTTTTCTGAGGGATCAGGATGGCGACCTGAAGGCGGATCTCAAGGAGGTCGTGTATACGGGTTTCAGCCGCAGCAACGTCCAGGGTCTGATCAATAGTTTTCATTGGGGACCTGACAATCGTATTTACGGTTCTGCCAGCACGACCGGCGGCGTGATCACCAGTCCCAAACATCCCGATCGCCCGGGGATCGACGTGCGAGGTCGTGACTTTTCGTTTGATCCCCGAACTCTGGAACTTCGGACCGAAACCGGCGGAGGTCAGCACGGGATGTGTTTTGACGACTGGGGGCATCGATTTGTCAGCGCCAACAGCGATCATGCGCAGGCAATTGTGTTTCGCGATGAGTACCTTTCAAGGTTTCCATTTCCGTCAGCAGCACCGGCACGGGTCAGTATTGCCGTAGACGGCGGCCAGGCTCCGGTGTTTCGCATCAGCCCGGTGGAACCCTGGCGAATCGTGAGAACGCGGCTGCGCGCTTCGGGGCTTTCGAAAGGTATCGTCGAGGGCGGCGGGCGACCGGCAGGATATTTCACCGGTGCCACAGGCATCACGATCTATCGCGGTGACGCATGGCCGTCGGACACGAAAGGCACGGCCGTCATCGGCGATGTCGGCAGCAATATCGTGCATCGCAAGCGGCTGACTGCCGACGGTGTTCAATGGAAGGCCGAGCGAATCGACGCAGACCGGGAGCTGGTCGCATCGGAAGACATCTGGTTCCGTCCCGTTCAATTTGCAAACGCCCCGGATGGATGTCTGCAGGTTCTGGACATGTATCGTGAAGTCATCGAGCATCCGGCCAGCCTTCCGCCGGAGATCAAGCGACATCTCGATCTCACCAGCGGGCGCGACCGGGGCCGGCTGTACTGCATCGCTCCCAAGGGCTGGACGCCGAGGTCCGTGCCCAAACTGAACGGATTACCGACCGCGGAACTGGTTTCGCTTCTGGAGCATCCGAATTCGTGGCATCGTGAGACGGCTGCTCGACTGATCTACGAGCGACAGGACAAATCAGTTGTTGATTCCATTCGCAGTCTGCTCCGCGAATCGAACTCGGGGCTGGCAAAATTTCACGCGATTGGATGCCTTGAAGGACTGTCATCGCTGGAAGCGCAGGACGTGGTCGTGGCGCTGCGTGATTCTGAAGCCGGCGTGCGTGAGCGAGCTGTGCTGTCGGCGGAAGGACTGCCGAAATCAGCGGAAGTGCTCCGCGGACTGTTGGCGATGACTGCTGATCCTGGTCCGAGGGTGAAGATGCAGCTGGCGTTCTCACTCGGTGAATTCAAGCCGTCGCCCGATCGTCAGCAGGCCTTGCAGGAGATTCTGGCGGCGGCCGGCAATGACCGCTGGATTCGAACGGCCGTGTTTTCTTCGCTCGGCAGCGAGGCTGAAGCATCTTTGAAGCAACTCGTCGTAGACAACACCATGACGCCGGCGCATCAGGCCGCCGTTCTGCCGGAACTCGCCGACCTGGTAGCTCGCCGGATCAATGACGAATCGGGATGGTCGCGCATCGCCGAGATGATCGACCGGCGGGACGATGACCCGGAGCTGCAGGTGCGACTTCTGGTCGCCGTCTATTCAGCCAATCGAACTGCGAAAGCAAGTCGGGCGTTTGAGGAATTGACGGCAGGACTTCTTGAGGCGGCTCGACGGAACTCTGTCGCTGGCATCCTTGCTGCGGATCAGCGGGCGTCTGCCATCAGCCTGCTCCGACTGTCGACATTTGACCAGGACGGTGAACTGTTAATCCAGTCACTGGGATCGACGCAGCCGCCGGTCGTTCAGAACGCCGCAGTTTTGACGCTGATTGCGTTCGGCGACGATCGCGCTGCCGCAGCGTTACTGCAACTCTGGCCGGGGCTGTCACCGGCACTGGTGGCTCAGGTTCGAGAAGGGATGATGAGCCGGACGACGTGGACCGTGCTTCTGCTCGGAGCCGTAGCTGACGGCAGTCTTCCGGCGGCCACTCTGAGTCCCGCCGATCTTCAGAGGCTGGCCGAAATGCCGGACGAAGGTGTTCGCTCCCGGGCGCTGAAACTGCTGGAAACGGTGGCACGAACATCTCGCGACGATGTACTCAGGTCTTATCAGGTTTCGCTGACGCTGGAAGGCAACAAGGAACGAGGAGCAGCGGTCTTCAGACAACAGTGCTCCGTCTGTCATCAGGTCGGAACCGTAGGGCATCAAGTCGGTCCGAACCTGG
>JANNGQ010000719.1:0-3033 GCA_031403975.1 Planctomycetota bacterium | reverse complement strand
GCGTCACTGAGCGTCATCGTTCTGCTGAGCATCCCCTGTCCGGACACTTGTCTCGGACAGGCTGCACCTCCAGAACTGCAGAAGAAGTTTGATGAGATTCTGCAACGCTATTCCCTTCCTGGCGGGGCCGGTGCTGTCGTTGAGAATGGTGCCGTGCTCGTGAAGGTAGCTTCCGGCGTTCGGCGTTCGGGAGATCTGACGCCGCTGACCGTCGACGACAAGCTGCATATCGGCTCCTGTACCAAAGCCATGACCGCAACGCTGGCGGGAATGCTGGTGGATGAAGGAAAACTGACATGGGGAACGACGCTGGCCGAAGTGTTTCACGAGCTCAGCGATCAGCTTCATTCTGATTTCCGTGACGTCACAGTTTCTGAACTGCTGTCGCACTACAGCGGAGCCCCTCCGAATTGCCTTTGGGATCGTTTAGGGAAGGACAAGACACTTCCCGAACAACGACTGGAGATGATTCACCGCATCTTCGCAAGGCCACCACGCATCAAACCGCATGAGTCGTTTCTGTATTCCAACGTCGGCGTTGTGGCAGCTGCAGTCATGATGGAGAAGGTCACAGGACGCAGCTGGGAGGAACTGATCCGCGAACGCCTGTTCGAGCCTCTCAAAATGACGTCCGCCGGATTCGGCCCTCCCAGCGTCGACGGTTCGCTCGATCAGCCATGGGGACACCGGTCGAACCTGTTTCAGGTGATGTCCAGTCAGGTCGACAATCCTCCGGCGGTGGGCCCCGCCGGAACCGTCCACCTGTCTCTCGATGACTGGTGCAGGTTCGCCTCTCTTCATCTGGGTAGCACCGGCATTGAGCCTCCGCTTTTGTCCGCATCATCGCTCGATCACCTGTACAGTGCGTATCCCGCGGTTGACTCGCGCGTCACAGCGACTCCTGATCCCTACGGATTTGGCTGGGTTCACATGCAGCGACCATGGGCCGGCGGACAAGTCCTGTATCACAACGGGAGCAATACAAGTTGGTACTCGGTGATCTGGCTGGCACCAGAAAAACACGCGGCCTTTGTCTCAGTCGTCAATTCCGACAGTGGTAATGCCGCAAAGGCTGCGGATGCGATGACGGTGGAACTGATCAACCACTGGTCGGCAAAGAATGCAGACGATGATGGTTGAATTGCTGCGATGTCGACACGTTAGACATAGGTTGTGCATTCCTGCCCGACTGCGATTCGACGGGCAGGAATGCCCATCCTGCGCCAAAGTACGTGCGGACGAAGCACCAGCCATTTCCAAAAACAATCGCTTGTCAGACAGGAAAAATGCCACATGGTTCAAATGCTTCCGGGTCGAAAACTGTTGATCGCTGTCCTGATCATTGTCGGTGTGCAAAGTGCATCGGGCGAAGGTGCAGAACCTGAGCCTCGAGAGCCTTGGACTACGTCACGGCTGCGGGGAACTCCAACGCCGCCGGAACCTTTCAGGATTGTCCCGGTGTCGACTCAACTGAAGTTTGACCATCCGACAAGTCTGCACGAAATCCCGGGAACAGATCGATTGCTTGTGACTGAGATCGGCGGGCGAGTCCTCACGTTTTCGAAAAACTCGGTCGCTGCCACGGCCGACCTTGCCGTTGATCTGCCGTCATTGGCCGGAGGCAATGTATCGCTGTTCGCAGCGGTGCTTCATCCGCATTTTCAACAGAATCACTTTGTCTATCTCTGTCTGGTACATCCCGACGGCGGGTCACATACTCGTGTTTCGCGTTTCACCATGACAAACGACACGGTCCCGCTGATCGACCCAAACAGCGAAACGGTCATCATCACCTGGCCTTCAGGCGGCCACAATGCCGGCTGCATGCGCTTCGGAACAGACGGCTTGCTGTACATCGCGACGGGAGATGGCTCCGGACCGAATCCGCCGGACGGTTTGACCACCGGACAGGATGTGACGGATCTCCTTGGTGCAATTCTCAGGATTGATGTGGATCACCCCGCCAGCGGAAAGAACTACTCGATCCCGTCTGACAACGCTTTCGCGCGGCATGCCACGGCGAGGCCTGAGATCTTCGGCTATGGACTCCGCAATCCCTGGAAGTTCGCGATTGACCGAGTCACGGGAGAAGTCTTTGTCGCTGACAATGGCTGGGAAACCTGGGAGATGATTCATCTCGTCGGCAATGGAACGAACTGCGGCTGGCCGATCATGGAGGGACGCGCTCAGCTTCGAACGGAAGTCACTCCCGGACCAACACCGATTACTCCTGCGATCCGGGATCATCATCACTCCGAAGCGAACTCTGTCATTGGCGGGCCTGTCTATCGCGGTGACAAGCTGAAGATGCTGGACGGTGAGTTTGTGTATGGCGACTACATCACAGGCACAATCTGGTCAGTCGGTCGAGCAGCGGATGGATCATTCGTCGGACGCACGCTGGTGGATACGGACCTTCGAATAGCCGATTTCCTTGAAGGATCCGCCGGAGAACTCTATGTGCTCGACTACGACCTCACCGGACAGATCTATGAATTGCGGCCCAACAATGCCGATGATCTGTCCGCCGACTTTCCAAGGTTGCTCAGCCAGACCGGCGTCTTCAGCTCTGTTGCACCGCTTCAGCCCGCAGCAGGCGTCGTGGCGTATGACGTTGTCGTTCCTCAATGGACTGACGGAGCGGTGGCTCAGCGATTTGTAGCGATTCCCGGCAATGATCGCATCGGACTGGCACCGCATAGCGGAGTCCGTGGTCAGTATCCTGAAGGCACGGTGTTTGCGAAGCATCTGACAATTCCCGATGCGCCAGGCAGCCCTGGAAAAGCCATCGAGACACAGATTCTGCACCTGCAGAACGGCGTCTGGAATCCATACGGCTACCTTTGGAACGACGCCGGCACCGATGCAGAACTGGTGAGCTCCGTCGGGACCACCAGCGCTGTACTGTGGCCGGACGCAACTGCGTCCGGAGAGGTCACCGAACGAACCTGGCGAACGAGTGCTGTCAACGAATGTCGGCTGTGTCATAACGCCGGTCCCGGGTTCGTGCTGGGATTTGTCGGCAACCAGCTG
>JANNGQ010000718.1:0-2424 GCA_031403975.1 Planctomycetota bacterium | reverse complement strand
CGCTCGCCGGGGGCGAGCAAGCGAAAGCGGAGGTTGCGGCTCGTGGTGCGTGTCGGTAGCCTCTCAATTGTCGCCCCGACCGGGACAAGCCCGACGGAAGCGGTGTTCCGGGGAAGACATGGCGTTTCCGGACTAACAATTTGCGTCATGACAAGCTCCGTCCTGTCTGATTACATTGCCCCGGATTCACGCAGCCCGCATGGACCTGGCGTTGGCCGCCCATTGGATCCAGTCGGTGACTTCGGCGAGGTCCGGGCGGCGGTTGGTGCGGATGATGCGTTCGCCGTCTTTGCTGCGGGCAAAGGGTTCTACGAGCGAGTACAGCTCCGCCGCCGATTGCTGTGCCAGTCCTTCCGGAGTCGTGATCCCGCAAGCCACAAGGATCTGAGCGTCGTGGCCGCGGAGTTCCGGAATCAGACACATGAGTCGTGACTGCGCCTGCCATTGCTGAACAACCTGCCCTGTGATGCGGCGATGGTTCAGTTTCTCGGCGAGTCGTTCCGAAGGCATACTCAGAAAATCTTCGACAGTCCTCACGCCGACCGCTTCAAGCATCTGCGCTGTTCGTGGTCCGATCGAAGGAGCCTTGTCGATTTCGCTGGTGCAACTCAGGAAGAATCGCATTCCGCCGATGCGTTCGACGGCCTGGCCGTCATCGTCGGGACTCCCATGGACTGTTGCGGTTCGCAGCCGCGAAGTCTGCCGACGACGACGTGCGACTCGCCGAGCTCGGCGCTGATCCGAGTCCGTGTGTTCCTCGACGCGACGACGGCGGCGGTGCCCCGGAGACTCCGGATCTGAAATGCCGCGGGCAGCGTTTGTGATCGCCGCAGAGACCGCCGATGACGGTTGAGTCGTGGTTGTCTGATTCCTCGGCGCTGACCGGGCAGCGAAGCGAGATCGCGGCTGGCGGGCGTCTTCAAGAGACCGCGAACACTGTCCGAAGCGTGCCCAGTTGATCGCCTGCTGACGGTCAATCAGCCGGCCACCGCGGCGGAACCGGCTTCCGGCTTCCGACCGCTGAAACTCCGTCACCCGGTCGTAAACGGTTTCCGGTCGCAGGCGGCTCAGTTCTTCCACAGACTGAACACCTGCGGCAAACAGCAGAGCCGCATCACTGCGCCGCAGCATCGGCACGCGCGTGGTCAGTTCCGCCTGGCCTCGCAACGCATGCAGCCGTTCGACGGACATCGTGAATCCTCTCTTTCGTGTCAACTCTTCAAGCCGGGGAACGGTGTGGTTGAGCAGATCGTCAATGGTAAGCACACCGGATGCACGAAGTGCTTCAAGTTCCCCGAGAGTGATTCCGGCAAGATCTTCTGCGCCATGATCGACCTCCAGATAGAACAGCCAGTTCGTTGCGGCCGGCCGTGGCGCGACTTCGACGCTGATCGGCAACGGCTGCACGGCGAGATGCAAAGCATCGGGCTCAGAAACGACCGGGCTGATCTCAGCGGCCGGTTCGATGTAAGCATGCAGGACGACCGGCGCTATCGGCGGATTGAGCGGCGGCAGAACGGGCGTCGTCAGCGGAACAGGCGACTCTGCGGGAGAGACCAGAATCCGCACGTCCGCATTGAATCGTGCAAACAGATCCCGCACATTCGTGCGACTTGTAAAAAACAGAATCTGCTGACCCTGTTGAGCGATCTCCGTCAGCAACTGCACGGTCGCAGCAGCCTGAGTATCATCGGACGTCACGAATACATCGTTCAGGATCATCGGAACATGGCCCTGAGATTCAGACCGGATCTGAATCAGTGCGAGCCGCAGCGCGAGAGCCACCTGATCCCGCGTACTGCGGCTCAGCTGAGACAGTGACAGCGGCCCTGAGTCGTGAGCGGAGTGGATCATCAGTTGATCAGGCATTGCGGCCGAAATCTGGCGGCATTCGCCCCCTGTCAGGCGCAGGGCCATGTGCGACGCCAATTCGAAGATCCGGGACACTCCGCGTGTCTTCAGCCGCTGAATAACTTCGCGAAGGCTGGATTCGGTACGGTCCAGCTGCCGCCGCTGATCTTCCAGAAGACTGATCTCCGCATCCAGCTCGGCAATCCGGGCGCGCAGAACATCCAGCTGTTCGAGAGTTGCCATGGCGGCCAGTTCCTGCCGCATCCGTTCCAGCAGTACACGCTTCGAAATCCGCGACTCGTCACAAGTGGCCCGTTCGATCAGCAAACAAGGACGATCCGCCTGCAGTTTGTGAATCCTTGCTTCCACTTCCGCAACAGTGCCGTGACTTCCGTGACAGCTCAATGTTCCGGCAAACGGCTCCTGATGACCGCTGAACCGGCACGCTCCTGCAGGCTTGGGAATTGCGGATTCCGCAAGCACGTTTCCGGCTCGTGACAGATCGCTGTTGATTGTCGACAGCTGCTGGTCCAGCAGCTGTACCATCTGCGTTGCATCGACCAGACTGCGATC
>JANNGQ010000717.1:0-2561 GCA_031403975.1 Planctomycetota bacterium | reverse complement strand
CGCACGCTGAACGCACTCAGCAACCGCGCGTCGGCCGGGATGTTGTCGCCCGCTTCCAACTCAATCCGGTCCCCCGGCACCATCTCGCGCGCGGGCACCGATTGCAGCGTGCCATCGCGGATCACTTTGGCCATCGGCGACGAGAGCTTTTGCAGCGCCGCTAACGCGCGTCCCGCCTTCTCCTCCTGAAGAAAGCCGATGATGCCGTTCACGAGCACGATCGCGAGAATTGCCGCTGTGTCGGCCCATTCCCCCATCACGCCAGCGATAATCGCGGCGACAATCAGAATCCAGATCACCAGCTCTTTGAACTGACCGACCAGCTTTTTCCAGATCGGCACCGGCGGCGCTTCCGCGAGCTCGTTCCAACCGTGTTGTTCTCGCCGCTGAGCCACCTCCTGGGCGGTCAGCCCGTGAGCCAGATCGACTGCAAGTTCCCGCGCCGCGTCGTAACCGGAAACGGCATACCACGCTCGCGATTCTGACATGCGAAGTGTGGGCTTCTCTTTCGATTCGTCCTTGGCAGGGCTCATGGTGTGTGACATTCATGCTGCGAAGAAAGCGGCACTGTACCGGGTGATCTCGCAGGAGCGGGTTGTCGCGGAGACAAAACTAGATTGAGCGCTGTACATGATCGACTCCTTGCGAATGGCCACCGAAGAGATATGCCCAGGTCGCATACTGCTGCATCATGCGATGAGTGTTAAAGAAGGCCCGTGACCTGTCGAATCAATTCCTTTCCGGGTGGATCATAGGGATGTGCCTTGCCCTCGACAAGGACTTGCAGCGGATCGACCTCGGTGTCAATTCGATTGAGGCGATCCAGATCTTGCAGCAGCAGGTCGGGACGTTCCAGGATCGAGATGGCCTACCGCAGGCTGAGGTTGTCTTCGCACCAACCGGGGGATGTATCGATCGAAGACGGTCGGTGTCATGGGCGGACCGGGGAGTAACATCCCGGACGCATGCCTGGCCAAGGCAGAGCAACTCGGCGAGCAAGGCTGCGTGCTGGTGACCGGGGCTTGTCCCGGCTTACGGTTCGCGGCGACGATGTCGTTTCCGGACGGTGCCGGATACGGTCATCAGCTCAAGTTACCTGATCGATCCGGACGAGTCTTTGTCACAACTCCGTTTCGCCGTCAACGCCGGAACTTTCGGGTATTGACCCTCCGGAAACCCGACGCAGCGTTGCAGCCCGACGCAGTAATTCGACCTGAGCCTGAAGCAGTCGTTCGCGAGCATCCACGAGCTGTCTTTGTGTGATCGCCAGTTCGAGGAAACTGATCCTGGAGGTGTCGTAGTTCGCGCGCGCAGCGTCGACATTCTGCTCTGCAACCGGGACGAGTCTCGTTGAGTAGAGTTCTACTGTTCGCTGGGATTCGATGACTTGCTCAAAGGCAGCCTGAACGTCGGCTTGAACATCCAGTACGAGTTGGTCGTACTCGGCCCGGGCTTTAGATATCTGGAACCTCGCTTCACAAACGGCGGCGCTCAGGCGAGCTTCATAGACCGGCAAGTTAATTCTTGCACCGATTTGCCCCTGGAGGTCACTTTGCGTGTCGCGCGGTTGCCAGAAGGTATCATAACGCCCAAACAATTCTGCGTCCGGATAGTATTGTTTGCAGGCCAACGCCAACCGAGCCTGTTCTTCGCGAATGCGAGCCGCGGCGGCGGACACTTCAGGTCGTTGACTCAGTGCGACAGCCAGCAGGAGATGTTCGTCCGGAAGCGACACATTTCGATCAGCCGTCTCGGAAGGTCGCGGCAGTAGATCAGCCGGACTCCGTCTCAGTAGGACATTGATTCTTCCGGACGCCACTTTCTCCATACGCTGGAGTTCAATACGACGTTGCTCCAGATTGGCGAGGTCCACGTCCGCCTGCAGTACGTCCTGCTGTGTGACGAGTCCCGTTTGATAGCGGGATTCCGCATTTTCGCGAAATGATTGCAGGATCTCCGTGTTTTCATCGTTGAGTTCCAGTAATCGCCGCGTAACGTAATAGTCCCAAAACGCAAGTTCGGCGACCTCGGCCAGTTTTTGCCGCGTCGTCTCAATGTCTCGCGACGCACTATCGGCTGCGGCACGAGCCACCGCTCCGCGCAAGGCGCGTTTGCCATGCCACGGAAGTTTCTGTGACGCTTCGAGAGCGTAGGCGGATTCCACGTCACTCGAACCAATGGATGCCGGAGCGAGTGTCGCTCCGAACATCGGATCATCCAATGAGACCGCCTGAGGATATCGTTGTGCAGCCGCCTGCCATGCGGAATACATGGCAGCAATCGAAGGATGGACCGCCTCGACTTCAGCGATCAGCATTTCCAGGGATAGTTCCGCTTCCGAATCAAAAGTAGTCGGAATTGCCTGATTGGATTTCGGATCGCCGAAAGGTCGTTGCTCGAAGCTAACGTGCGAAACACTCGTCGCGTTTGTTTGAACAGCAATCGCATCCGTTTCGTCGACCTGCGTGGGCACGGCAGAGCGATCCGGTGCGGAAATGCTTGCAGTACCATGAATTGAGGACGTGCGGCAACCAATACCCGTGGCAAGCAATGCCGGGCAC
>JANNGQ010000716.1:0-7635 GCA_031403975.1 Planctomycetota bacterium | reverse complement strand
GACCGAGGTGGTGGGCGCGCTGCATCAGGCCTACGCCGACGGTGCGACCCCGCTCGAGGCGCTCCGGCGCGCTCAGCTGGAGGCATTGGCGGCGTTGCGCAGCCGCGGCCGGCCCCATCCGCTCTTCTGGGGTGTCTCTTGATGCGGGCCTTGGTATGGCTCGAATCGGTGACGATGCCGACCTGGGCGCCGGTAAAGCTGATGGCTTTTTCGCCGACGCTTTGAATCGCCATCGCCATGAGCGCGATCGAGATTTGTTCGCCCGTCGAAAGGAGCATGTCCATTTCGCGCGGCCGCGGATGACTCGTGATCTCGGCAGCCAGTTCCACCAGTTCATCCGTCTTGTGCCCCCGCGCACTGACGACCACGACAACATCAAATCCGCGCCGTTTCGCGTCCACAGCCCGCTGAGCGGCCTGTCGGATTTTGCCGGCGTTGGCGACACTGGTTCCGCCGAATTTCTGAACGATGACCACCACGGAAAGAATCCACTGCTGTAATCCGACCACAGAACCGACCGCACGCTATTCATCAGGCAGCATGTCCTGGTCAACTCCGTATTTCGTCCAGATGGATTTCTCCCATTCGATCGCCGTCTTTCCGGCGATTGTCTGGTTCAGGATCGACGGGACAGGCCCTTCGCGGAAACCGGACTGCCGGCCTTCGGTGAGGAACTGCTGACGGAGAATCTCATCGTCGGCAGTCCGGTCAACGACCTGCACCACAAAGAAACTGCTGAGATCGTCAACTGCAACGACTCCCACTGCTTCATTCCCAAGGTCTTCAAAAACACTCTTCATGAACGAGTTTCCCGCATCGCGAATGAGGTCACCAGTGCCGTCGTCAAATGAGACCGGGGACAGACCCAGTGTCGGGCGCTGTGAGAAATCCTGCTGCGGTATCATCGACTGCCGAATCCAGGAAAACTTGTTCGTCTGACGAACGACCAGCGGAGCGGCATCGGGCTGACCGAGCACCGTCTGGCCCTCCAGACTGGCCGACATTCCTTTGCGTTCGGCTTCCGGTTTTGCCAATCCGTCCCGGACCAGTGATGCCAGCTCCTCAGCTCGCTTCTTCACAAGCTCGCGAGCCTTCATCCGCTTGTAGCCAAGCACAACCTGTTCGTGGATACCGGGATTTTTCAGATCGGGGACATGCGTCCCCGCATATTCAACGACCCACCACGCGAAGTGAACCTCGCCACCGTCCGGATCGGACCCATTCTTGACAGAGCGTTTCTGTGTAAAGAGGTTGGCGTCATCCGAGAGATCAAAATGTTCTGCCTGGAACGGGCGAAACACCTGAGACACCACATTCGGACCGCTCTGCAGGAACGGATTCGCCGAAGGTTCACTGGACGAACCGATGGGCCAGGCCTCACTGTCCACAAGGTCCTGAATCGTAAGCAGTGGAGTCTCCACAAAACTGCATCCGTGTTTCGTGCCCACCGCTTTCATTCCGTCAGTCATCGTCTTCGCGTACGGACGCATTTTTTCATACAGGGCTTCCGGCGTAATACTCCGATCCTCATCCACAATGGCCCGGCGCACCTTCGACCGATCGCTCTGGAGAATCTTCAGATCAGCGCTGACCGCATCCATTTTCTCCTGCAGAGCCTTGAGCACTCTTTCATTCAGCAAGTCGTCGCGAATCCGACCTTTCAACTCGTCGTCAAGCGGCAGATACTCAACGACGGGAATCTCAAACTCCGGCTTAGCTGGCTCGACTGCAGGCAGTTCGCTGCCTGTTTGCGGAATCGTTAACGGCGTTTGTGCCGCAGGAGCAGCTGCGTCCACAGACGGTGTCGCTTCCGCAGCCGGTGTCGCTTCCGCAGCCGGTTGGGTCGTGGATTCGGGCGTCTGCTCAGGTTCAGCCGCGGGCGTCGATGCAGCGGGTGGCGTCTCATCCGGCGTCGTCGCGGCGGGCGTCTCGATGATCAACGGCGGCTCATCGGAAATCAACGGAAGACATTCGTCCCCCGGTGCCGGTGGCGCCGGCGATTCCGCTCCCGTTGGTTCCGGATCAGTCGGTTCCGTGGCGGTTGGTTCGGGAGTTGTTGGTTCGGGAGTCGTCGGTTCGGGAGTACCAGCGTCGGGCTTTACATCGCCGTCCTGAGGAATGCCGGGCTCGGATGGGACCAAACTGCCAGGAATTGGTGGAGTGCCTGGAACTGGTGTCGCGGGCTTTCGATATCGTGAGTCTTTGTTTTCGTTGTAGAAGGCTTCGACCTCCAGGTCCGTGGGAGGTGTGATGGTGTCTTCGACCGACTTGTAACTCAATTCAAGGTAGGCCAGCCGGGCCTTGTTGTGTTGACGGAATCCGAGTGACCCCGGCTCGTCCGAACCGGGAAACTTCTCTCGGAAATCGGCAAACAGACTTTCGACTTCGGCATCAGTGGGATCATTGACTTCACTCAGAAAGGCATCGACATCGAGCCGGGCCGTATTGAGTCGCTGGCTCACTTTCATTCGCTGAAATGTTTCGTACGCGACTTCTGGGCCCTGCGGCAGAATGGACGTCTGCGGCGTCAACTGCTGGAAGGCGATCTGGGCCTTGATTTCATTTCGAAAGGCATCGAACAGTTCTTCTTCCAGAACGGAAGTACCACCGAAGTTGAGGCTCGTCCGGATGTCAGCAAACATGGCTGAAGTCAGCTTGTCACCGGTTCGGCGATTGATGTAGTCAGAGACCATGGCGTCGGTCACGACAATGCCGAGTTCGTCGGCTTCTGTCCGCATCATTTCACCGAACATCATGTCATTTCTGATGTCGTCGTCGGTGTTGTGCTGGTAGAACAGAAACTGCGGAGCATACTGTCCCATGCCGGGTCCGATTGATTTTTCGAATGCCTGCCGCAGGAATCCGTTCGCAATTTCCCGGTTCCGCATCAGTTCCGAGACACGTTTGTTATCAAACGTACCCAGCGTCGTTGCCTGCAGGAACTCGGTTGAGGGACTGATATAACCGGGGAGAATCCAGCCGCAGACCGCCCCCAGAACGGCACCGGCGATTCCATACTGCACCCAGCGGCCTCGACCGATTCCTGCGAATGCAAAAATGATCCCGCCCAGCATGAGTCCAAGGATGACAAATTGGTTGTCGCGGCTGGAAAACACAGCATCCAGCGTGAACGCCATCATGGACAGGATGACGATCCCTACCATCGTGACGTGCTGATTCTTGCGGAAAAATGTGAAGGGTGAACTCATGAAGAAAACTCGTGCCGTTGGAAGGTACTAATGCTGACCTCAGCCTGCCGAACGCGATGACGTTCACTTGACAGCGGTCTGATGAATGCTTTATCCCATTACGCGAGACAAACGAAATCGCCGACTCTTGAACAGTCGTGGAAGTCGTCCGGCTTCTGCCGTACGCCCGAAGCGGAATTTCAGGCAAGCCGCGGATTCTAGCTGTCACCCCACGTCAAACAAGGTCAACCGGGGGATTGACGTTACGAGTCGCATTTCACATAAAGTCCGTTGTTCATGGCATCACAGAAAAAGGCCCTGGTCATTGTCGAATCTCCGGCAAAGGCCAAAAAGATCGCCGGCTTCCTGGGCGACGACTACATCGTCAAAGCCAGCATGGGGCATATCCGCGACCTTCCGTCGAGCGCGTCGGAGATTCCTCCGGCGGTCAAAAAAGAATCGTGGGCCACTCTGGGTGTGAACGTTGACAGTGATTTTGACCCGCTTTACGTCGTGCCGTCTGACAAGAAGAAACTCGTTGCCGAATTAAAGGACAGCCTTAAGAATGTGAAGGAACTGGTCCTGGCGACCGACGAAGACCGCGAAGGTGAGAGCATCGGCTGGCACCTCGTGCAGGTCCTGAAACCGTCCGTACCGGTCAGCCGGATGGTATTCTCAGAAATCACAAAACCGGCAATTCTGGAGGCACTCCGCAACGCACGGAAGCTCGATGAAAATCTTGTCCAGGCCCAGGAGACTCGTCGAGTCGTGGACCGGCTCTACGGTTACACGCTCAGTCCGCTGCTTTGGAAAAAAATCGCCCCGAAGCTCTCGGCCGGTCGTGTTCAAAGCGTGGCTGTGCGGCTGCTGGTGACCCGCGAAATCGAACGCATGCAGTTCCGCAGCGGCACTTTCTGGGATCTGAAGGCCGTCCTTCATGCTGAAGGCGGCGGCGCGTTCGAAGCCGTGCTGCAGACCCTGGGGGGTCGCCGCATCGCATCCGGTCGTGACTTTGATGAACACACCGGACGACTCAAAGACGGCAGCGACGTGCTGCTGCTGCAGGAGACCGCAGCAAAGACTCTGCAGGAGAAAGTCCGGACTCAGCCGTGGATTGTCAGCAGCATTGAACAGAAGCAGCAGACTCGCCGGCCCTATCCGCCGTTTACGACCAGTACACTGCAGCAGGAATCGAACCGCAAACTGGGGATGACGGCTCGCCAGACCATGACGACAGCTCAGCGACTGTACGAAGACGGCCACATCACCTACATGCGAACCGACAGCGTCAGCCTCAGCGGCGAAGCCATCACCGCCGCTCGCGGCAAAGTCGACGACCTGTACGGCAAAGATTTTCTGAGCCCCTCACCTCGTCAGTTCTCCACCAAAACCAAAGGCGCGCAGGAGGCTCACGAAGCGATTCGCCCGGCGGGGACCGAGATGAAAACCGCCGACGAGATTGGTCTCTCCGGAGCAGAGTACAAGCTCTACCAGATGATCTGGAAACGCACCATGGCCACGCAGATGGCCGATGCACGACTGCGGTTTGATACCGTCACCATCGCCGTTGCCGATGCCGAGTTTCGTGCGACAGGCCGAACGGTTGAATTCGCCGGCTTCTTCCGCGCCTACGTCGAAGGATCGGACGACCCCGATGCGGCGATTGAAGACCAGGATTCTCCCCTCCCGAAGATGTCAGAGCAGAAACCTGTGAAGTGTCAGAATGTCGACGCCATCGCTCACGAGACAAAACCACCGGCGCGGTTCACCGAAGCGACACTGGTGAGGACTCTCGAAGCGGAAGGTATCGGTCGTCCGAGTACCTATGCCAGCATCCTCAGTACGATTCAGGACCGGGGCTACGTCCGCAAGAACGGCAGTCAGCTCGTCCCCACGTTTACCGCAATGGCGGTGACCAAGTTGCTGGAAAGTCATTTTCCGAATCTGGTGGATCTGGGGTTCACCGCGGGGATGGAGCAGTCGCTCGACGACATCGCCGACGGCAGCGCTGATCGACTGCCCTATCTCAGGAAATTCTATAACGGCAACGAGGGGCTGGATGAACAGGTCCGACAGAAGGAAGGCGGCATTGATCCTCGCGAAGCCTGCACGCTGACCATCGACGGACTTGATGCGTCCGTACGGGTTGGCAGATACGGACCGTATTTTGAAAAGACTCGCGGCGACGAGAAGTTGACGGCATCGATCCCGGACAACATTGCGCCCGGGGAAATCACGAACGAAGTCGCCGATCGGTTGATTGAGGAAAAGCAGAAAGGGCCGCAATCGATCGGAATTCACCCTGAAGAAGGACTCGCCGTGTATCAGATGCGAGGTCCCTTCGGACCCTATCTGCAACTTGGCGAAGTCACGGAAGAAACTCCGAAGCCGAAACGCTGCAGCATTCCGAACTTTGTGGATCTTTCAAACCTCAGCCTCGAAACGGCCATGGCGCTGCTGGCGCTGCCGCGCCGCATCGGAAAGCATCCGCTCACAGACAAAGTGGTGAACGCCGGAATCGGGCGCTTCGGGCCCTACGTGACTCATGACAAGATCTTCGGCAGCTTCGACAAGAAAACTCATTCCTATGAGTTCCGCGGCGAAACCTTCAACGCTTTGAATATCACCATGGACGCGGCCGTTGAACTGCTGCGAAACACGAAGAAGCGTGCTGCGCCGACTCCTTTGAAAGAACTCGGAAACCACCCCGACGACGGAGGTACGGTTCAGATTTTTGAAGGTAAGTATGGCCCGTATATCAAGCACGCCGCGACCAACGCCACAGTCCCCAAGGACACGGACATTGCCACCGTGTCGCTCGAACAGGCCGTGATATGGCTGGCTGAAAAGGCTGGCAAAGCCGGAGCAAAAAGGAGAGGCGGTCGCAGCGCAGTCGCAAAGAACTCCGTCACAAAGAAGTCCGTCGCAAAGAAGACCACGAAGGCAAAGAGCCCTGCGAAAAAGGCACCGCGTAAGTCGTCCAGTGCAGGCGACGGAAGGAAGTAGTGCATCGTCAAGGCTTCGTCGAGGGGTTGAAGCCTGAAGCGCAAGCGAAGAACCTGTGTGCCTGACTTCGCTTGCACTTTTTGAAGTTGCACATTTCAGGCCCGGAGGGCCGACATATCCCATGCCGGTGGCGTAAGCCACCGGTAGACGAGAATCAAAAGCCTAAGGCCTGAAGGGCCGGGACACTGGCCATTGTGTCGGCCCTTCAGGCCTGTATGGCTGTATTTTCTGTATTCCGGTGGCTCACGCCACCGGCTGACGATGTGCCGGGCTTCCAGCCCTGACGAAATGCGCAACTTCATGACGCTCTCCACACTGCCGCTGAGTTATTGCACGAACGTGCATCCCGGACGTACTGTTGCGGAAGTGATTGACGGCATTACGAATTACTCGGCAGCAGCCATGCAGTTGCTGGATTTTCCCATGGCTGCCGGGCTGTGGCTTTCTGACGGAGTTGTGAAGCAGTTGACCGAGCAGCCGGAGCTGCTCGACCAGGTCGCTCAGACTCTGTGGCAGCACGATTTGTCCTGCTACACGCTGAATACGTTTCCATTCGGAGACTTTCACGGCGATCGCGTGAAAGAACAGGTGTATCTTCCGGACTGGACGAGTCCTCAGCGAGTGGCGTACACCGAAGACTGCGCAAGTCTGCTGGCGCAGCTCCTTCCCGAAGGCGGCGAAGGGAGTTTATCGACAGTGCCGCTGGGAGGTCGGATGAATCCGCACTCCCCGGATTTTCACGCTGTGTGTTTTTCCGGTCTGATCCGTGTCGCGAAGTATCTGCAGCAGCTGCATCAGTCAACGGGCCGCAAGATTCGTCTCGGACTGGAACCTGAGCCGATGTGTGACATGTCAGGAACCGATGCGTGGACTGTGCCGCTCTTCAGACGACTGTTTCAGCAGGCCGAAGCCCTGGGATGCGAAGACACAGCGAGAGAATTCCTCGGCCTGTGTTTCGATGTCTGCCACCAGGCCGTGGAGTTCGAAGACGTAACGAATTCGATCGATGCGCTCGTTCGAAACGGTATCCGGATCAACAAGATTCACATCACCAACGCAGTGCAACTGACTGATCCTGCAAACAATCCCGAGGGTCGTGAGGCGCTTTGCCGGTTTGTAGAGCCGCGCTACCTGCATCAGACGTATGCTCAGTTTGCGGACGGGAATGTCGAACGGCGACTCGATCTGCTCGAAGCCGACATTCGCCGCATGCCGGCAGACAGATTCCTGCAGGCGGATCGCTGGCGTGTCCATTTTCATGTGCCCGTCTTTGCAGAGACTCTTGGCCCGCTGCAGACCACTCGACAGGACCTTGCCGCCGCACTTCGACGAGTCGCCAAGCTGGACTACGCACCGCATCTCGAAGTTGAAACCTACACCTGGCCGGTCATGCCGGACGAGTCGGGTTCGTCGCCGACCGGTCTTGCCGGGCGGATCGCAC
>JANNGQ010000715.1:0-4667 GCA_031403975.1 Planctomycetota bacterium | reverse complement strand
CGACAGCATGAACCGAGCCATCCGGATGGCTCCTGAAGAAAGCGGGTTCATAACGCGTGTGGCACCGGCCAGATTGCTTTGCCGAGATCTGCAGATCATCGCCCGAGCCAGTGACGACCGGGCTGCCGCAAAGATGACTCAGGCCGGTGCCACACGCGTTATGAACCCGCTTTCTTCAGGAGCCATCCGGATGGCTCGGTTCATGCTGTCGCCCAGCATCGAGAATTTTGTCGAGGTCGCGGAATCGGAAGGCGTCGACTGGGAGATCGCCGATGTGCAGGTTCCGGCGCAGTCCGTCCTGGTCGGTCTGAAACTCAGCGAATCCGGCCTGCGCGATTCCGGAATCATGCTGCTGGGAGTCCGTAAAGCGTCCGGTCAGAAGATTTTTCCTCCCCCAGGCCATCTCATCATCGAACCGGGCGACAACCTCTTCGCGTTCGGTAACTCCGAAGGTGTCGCAAAGCTGACCGCGCTGCTGGAAACCGTGCGTGCGTGAGAGTGCAGGATGTCCTCGATTAACGGCAAGCCGAACGCGACGGACTTTTTCGGTATGATCTCCGGCTCGCCGTCGACGCTCAATCGCACGTTGTGTCCTCGGCCACCTGATCGTGACCGCGCAGGACACCTTCGCTTGCGGCTTGCCGTTAAACGATTTGTTCATCCACGTCTTGCCACAATCACTGCCCTCACCGGGGCTGGATACCCTTCGATCGTTCGGGTTGCGTCCGACGGGTCGAGAAAGTCCGCGAGCGATTCAAACGTCATCCATGCCGTGCGCCGCTGTTCACTTGAGGTGGTGGGAACGACGTCAATCACACGGGCTTCCCGGAACCCGGACCGCTTCAGCCAAACCAGCAGTATCGGCACGGACGGGATAAACCAGACGTTCCGCATTTTGGCATAGCGGTCTTCGGGGACAAGAACTCGCGCCTGCTCCGATTCAATTACCAGCGTCTCGAGCACCAGCGTCCCGCCCGGAGTCAGCGAATTCCACAGCGATTGCAGATGGTCAATCGGACTCGTGCGATGGTACACAACGCCCATCGAGAACGTGACGTCAAACGCCGCCAGCCGCTCGGGAATCGCCGTGTCTGACAGCGGCAGGACGAAATGATGGCATGGCGATCCGGCGTAACGCCGAATGACCTCGAACTGCATCAGGTACAGCAGAAACGGATCGAGCCCCAGCACCAGCTGAGCGCCGGCCTGCAGCATTCTCCATCCGTAGTAACCGTTGCCGCATCCGACATCAAGCACTCTGCGATCCTGCAGGTTGATGTGTTTCGCGATCCGATCCCATTTCAGACACGACCGCCATTCGGTATCAATCATGATGCCAAATAGTTCAAACGGTCCCTTGCGCCACGGATGGAAGGCCATCAGAGTCCGCCGCAGGTCACTGCTCATGGTTTCGTCGATCGCACGCGAAACTGTGACAGCATCACCCGTCGCATCCAGCGTTGCGCCGGCCGTATCCGGCAATCGCTGCCACGCATCGATCCATGTTTCCAGATTTCCGTGCTGCCCCCGAGCCAGTGCCTGAGCCGTCTGCTCGCGCAAAGCGGCCGCCCAGTCTCCGAAGCCCAGCGATGTCAATTCAGCGAAGAGCGGCTCGTGATCAAACAGAGGCAATGGAATGACCTGATGACAGTGGCAGCAACGACGGGAATTGGCCGTGTTCAGATTCCATAACAGTACCAAATCAACTGACCGACGTCGGTTCCGACGATGTCCAGTCGTCATCCTAGCCGTGGCCAGGCTGAGATTTACTGTTGTCCCGCCGCTCCGTCGGCGGGGATTCCTCTGCGGGGATTTGCCAGCCGTTCCGCCGGCTGGGATTCGTCAGCTGGGATTCGCCTCGACACCGCTCGCGGTCTGAAATGAGACATTTCGTTGTTGCCGAAGTCGTGAGACTTCGGGCGGAATGAAGGGCCAGCCTCCGAATTCTCACGAATCCGGCTTCCACTCAATCGCGGCCGCGGGAGGTGTAATTGAGCGGTGGCCGTGGCATTTCACTCGATGCATTGCCATGCGTGGACGCCCCGCCGACGGAGCGGCGGGCCAACAGTAGGAAACTCAACACTCCGCAGTGAACAGCGACGATGGTTTCACTTGAATGCTGCCCGGAACATGAGAAGCTGACGAGAGATTATCCTGATCCCTCCCCCAGTTTTCCTTCCCACCGAGAATGATTGATGACACGGAATCCCTTCCTTCGGCTTGTGGCCGCCGGCATTGCAGTGATCTCGATCGTACCGACTGGTGTATTTGCACAGCCTCCGCTGCTGGAACTCCGGAAGGGTGATCACATTGCCGTCATCGGCAATACGCTTGCTGATCGGATGCAGCACTCCGGGCATCTGGAGGCGATGCTGCAGTACCGGTTTCCGGACCACAATCTGGTTTTTCGCGATCTGGGTTTCAGCGGCGATACGCTGACTGAGCGACCGCGGTCGGAGAACTTCGGCTCGGCCGATCAGTGGCTGACGAAAGTCAAGGCGGACGTCATTTTTGCGTTCTTCGGTTACAACGAATCCTATGCTGGTGAAGCGGGCCTGCCGCAGTTCCGGAAGGACTTGGAAACGTTTGTCGATCACACGTTGAGCCAGAAGTACAACGGTGAATCGGCTCCTCGTCTGGTTCTGTGCTCGCCGACCGCGTTCGAAGATCTCAAATGGCCGCATTTGCCCGACGGCAAGGAACACAATCATCGCCTGGCGTTGTATTCAATTGCCATGAATGAAGTGGCTTCAGCAAAGCAGGTCCCTTTTGTGGATCTGTTTTCGCATTCGACGGCAGTCGCGGATTTAAAGAACTGGGATGACAGCGTCCTCCGTAATCTGACCGGCCAGCCGCGTGATCGGTTTGGCGTCGACCTGCCGGACACTCCGAAAGACGGAACCCTTGCGTTCTTTCCGTTGACGATCAACGGCGTGCATTTGACCGACGCCGGAAATTCGCTGGTCGCGATCTCGGTGGATGGTGCTCTTTTCGGTCGCGACAACCCGCAGCCCGACCAACTCCGGCTTGATGCAGTGAGGCAAGCCGTCCTTGCCAAAAACCGCATCTGGCACAACATCTATCGAGCCACCGACGGCTACAGCGTCTTCGGAGGTCGCTCAACACTGCAGTTTGTCGATGGCCAGACCAACTTCGACGTGATGCAGAAAGAACTCGAAATCCTTGAAGTCATGGCCGCCAATCGTGACATGGTGATCTGGGAAGCTGCTCAAGGACGCGAAGCCACACCCGATGACAGCAATCTGCCCAGGCCTCTTGAAGTCAAAACCAACAAGCCAGGGAACCTTGAAGGTGGACGTCACAAGTTTCTCGGTGGCGACGATGCCATCGAGAAGATGACCGTGCATTCCGGCATGAAGGTCAACCTGTTTGCATCCGAAGAATCGTTTTCGGATCTCGCCAATCCCGTGCAGAGTGCAGTCGATACAGATGGGCGCCTGTGGGTCGCGGCATGGCCGACGTATCCGCACTGGAATCCTCTCGAGGGCATGAACGACAAACTGCTGATCTTTCCGGACGAAAACGGCGACGGAAAGGCTGATCAGTGCATTACGTTCGCCGACGGTCTGCACAATCCGACCGGGTTTGAATTCTGGAACGGCGGTGTTTTGGTGGCTCAGGCCCCCGATATTCTGTTCCTGAAGGACCTTGACGGCGACGACGTCTGCGACGTCCGCGAACGGATCTTTCACGGGCTCGATTCCGCCGACACGCACCACACGGCGAACGGTTTTGTGATGAGCCCCGGCGGGAAGTTCTATTTTTCCAGAGGCATCTTTCATGCGGAGAACTTCGAAACGCCGTGGGGACCAACGAAACGGTTCGGCACTGGTGGCACAGGAGTCTACGAATGGGATCCCGTCACGTTTGACATCAACTTCCATTTTCCGATCGGCCCGAATCCTCACGGCGATGTCTTCGACCAGTGGGGAAACCAGATTGTCACCGACGGCACCGGCGGCACCGGCAACTATGTCGGAATGGTGGGGCACGGGGCTCCCGGTCAGCTGTACGAGAAGCGAGTTCGCCCGGTTCCGGCGATCGCGATTCTGGACAGCCAGCATTTCCCGGAAGCCAATCGAGGCAACCTGCTGATCGCGAATGTCATCGGCTTTCAGGGTGTCACTCAGTATAAGTTCGAAAAGCAGGGAGCTGGCTTTTTCGCGACCGAAGTGGAGCCGATTCTGTATTCGTCCGACGGTAATTTCCGCCCCAGCGATATGGAGATTGGCGGAGACGGTGCCCTGTATGTGTTGGACTGGCAAAACCCGATCATCGGCCACATGCAGCACAACCTGCGTGATCCAAGCCGAGACCATTTGCATGGAAGGATTTACCGCGTCACTGCGGAAGGCCGGCCGACACAACCCGTCGTGCAACTGAAAAAGGCAAGCACCGCGGATGTGGTTGCCACACTTGCGTCGCCAACTCTGGCCGAACGCTATCGGGCACGACTGGAGCTGACGGGCCGCAATCCGGATGAAGTGATCGCGGCGGTCGGCGAATGGCTTCGTAGCTGGGCCCCATCTGGGCCGAGCGTTCGTGCTGCTTCCGACGCCGAAATCGCTCGACACCTCGTCGAAGCTCTCTGGGTCCATCAACAACACCGCCGCCCAAACGACGAATTGCTCACGCAAGTCCTCAAT
>JANNGQ010000714.1:0-3236 GCA_031403975.1 Planctomycetota bacterium | reverse complement strand
AGCGTCAATCCATCACCACGGCCCAACGGGCCAACCAGTCGATGAGAGATGAGAGTCGGCCGATCAACACCCGAATGGCCGGCCCGTTGGGCCTGAAATTTTTGCATCGTGTCTGTTTCCTGGGCCGACGCTGTCGCTTGGGCCAGGCTATTGGAATGAGTGGACCTTTGGTCCGGAATCGCCGACCCTCTGAGAGTTCAGACGACAAATGCTCATTTCTATACGGCGCACTTCAGTTCACGGTGAACCGGTCTATTCGCCCCGTGACGTTCATACTGTGCTTTGAGAAAAGCAGCAGGTCATGCTGAGCCGATTGTCCCCCGGAACGTCGCCGATCTTTGAAACTCTCAGTCCACGGTTGACCCTGCTGAGACACTCCTCTCTTGAGATCGAGCCAACCCTGTGATGGCCCTCCGGATTGGCTCCGGGAGTTGACCCTGCGCCTTGATGACCGACTGCAAATCGCCGTCAATCGATGACACGGACTGGCAATCTGGGCCAAAGGAATGCAGCGCATTTGCAGCGCACGAGTCGATGCAATTCTCGCAAACACAAGCAGCAGAACGGGTTGCGTCAGATTCAAACGGGCGTTCAATTTACTCAGACCCTTCGTGAAAGTCTCAATTCTTAAGACGAAATTAAGAATCATCGACGAGCCTGTCGGCGTTAACGCACAGCAACTTTCATGATCAGGGCTGGTGTCATGGTTCTGGCGGACATTCTCAGACTCATCAACGGCGGTGATCCGCAGGAGAGCGACTACACACCGGTGGCGTGCCTCCTGAACTGCGGTTATGGCTGTGTGGGTTATTTCAACAAGTCTGTGAACGAAAATCTGACCGCGGCAATTGTGCTGCTCAACATGCGGCTGGTGGATCTGCGGCTGGAAGACGGTCACTCGAGGCATGGCCGAGTGGCAGACTTCAATGATTTTCTGCAGGACGTCGTTGCACAGCACGTCCATTCAGAAGTCGAATCTGAATCTGAAGAGACTGATCACGACCATGCAGAAGGAACGATTCCGCTGACCGCAATTCCGGTCAGCGAGATCGCGATGTTCTACCCGGTCGCGCACATCGCCAGACTGCTCAAGACAGCCCAGCGAGTCACACACGGCGATCGCGCGGTCTCGGTCGGCGAAGTGCCCTCGTTTCTGGATTTTAACAACAGAAGCATCGTGCTGAAGGTGCTGCGAGCGAAGCTCTGGTAATGACGATTCCGCACTGTTGAATTGCGGCCGACGCAGATTGAGTACACTGTTTCCATGATTGGTGCTGACCCATGTTGCAGCTTTCTTTGCCAGGCAGCGAGTCGATGGAAATGCAGCGACGCGCTGTGTTGGCCAGGCGACGCCTGCTGCAAATGCATTTCGAAAGCGGCGTCGGTCACATCGGAGGCAATCTTTCATGCCTGGACATTCTTCTGGCCATTCATCATGAAGTCCTCAGCGTAGCTGATCAGTTTGTCCTTTCAAAAGGACACGCGGCAGGAGCTTTGTATGTTGCGCTTTGGTCTGCCGGCCGCCTGTGTGACGACGATCTGAAGCAGTTCCACAAGGACGCAACTCTGCTCAGCGGTCATCCGCCGGCGCGAGGGATCGACGGTATACCGTTTGCCACAGGCAGCCTCGGTCATGGAGTGGGGCTCTCCGCGGGACTGGCACTGGGGCAACGGTTTCTTGGCCAGGACGGTCGAGTGTTTTGCCTCACGTCCGATGGCGAATGGAATGAAGGATCGACATGGGAGTCACTGATCTTCTCACGCCATCATGAGCTGAATAATCTTGTGGTGATCGTTGATGAGAACGGCCTGCAGGGTTTTGGCACGACTGCGGAAGTGGCCGACCTGTCTCTGTTGTCCGACAAATTCCGGGCATTCGATCTGATGACTCTGGAAGTCGATGGTCACGATCAGGCAGCATTGACGGAAGCTCTGCAGACGCGCCTCTCAGGAGGCCCGCTGATGATTGTGGCCCGAACAATCAAGGGTTGCGGTGTATCCTTCATGGAGAACCGGCTGGAATGGCATTATCTCCCCATGAACGCCGAGCAGTATGAACGCGCCTGTCATGATATTGGTGAGCCATGAGGCAGGCTTTTTGTGATGGTCTCCTGCGTCAGCAGGATCGCCGTGACTTTGTATTTCTGACGGGGGACCTGGGCTTTCGGGCTCTTGAGCCGTTGCGGGAGGCACTCGGGTCACGGTTCATTAACGCCGGCGTGGCCGAACAGAACATGGTGTCCGTGGCTGCCGGACTCGCTCGCCGGGGACTGCGTCCGTGGGTCTACAGCATTGCGCCGTTTGTCTTTGCGAGACCGTTTGAACAGATCCGGAACGATATCTGTCTGCACGGACTGCCGGTTGTCCTGGTCGGCAACGGAGGCGGATATGGCTATGGCGTGATGGGGAGCACTCATCATGCCCTGGAAGA
This sequence comes from Planctomycetota bacterium, assembly GCA_031403975.1. Lineage (GTDB taxonomy): Bacteria > Planctomycetota > Planctomycetia > Planctomycetales > Planctomycetaceae > SXXK01. The sequence continues at coordinate 805 of JANNGQ010000714.1, read as the reverse complement.
CTACGGAGTGCTGTTAACTCTGTCAGGGATGGAAGTCTTCATTCCGGCGTTTGATGAGGATCTGGCGAGCGTCATTCCATTGCTGTTTGCGGCCGGGCATCCGAGCTACCTTCGTCTCGGTCTGGGAGAACAGCCGCGTTCCTGGGCCCCTCCGCCATTTGCTCCCTGGCGAAAACTCACTTCGGGAAATGGCGGAACGATCATCGCGGTCGGGCCTTTGGCGGGATCATTGTGGGGGCGATGCGCGGAACTCTCGGAATCTGAACGTCCGAATTTGTGGTGTTTGAGTCAGCTGCCGCTTCCGCAGCTGACCGAGGAACTCCTGAGCGACCTCGCCAGATCGCCGCGACTCGTCATCGCGGAGGAACATGTTGCCCAGGGATCGGCCGGGCATGCACTGGCGATGAAACTGATCGGATCGCGGTTTGCCCCTGGTGTCCTGCGGCACGTTACAGCTCTGGGCTATCCATCGGGTCGCTACGGTTCGCAGAAATTTCACCGTGCTGAATGCGGGCTTGATCCGGACAGCCTGCTGGCCGCGTTGACCGATGAGGCCTCGGTATGATCGATTCACCGCGTCTCGTGGATCAGGCGTTTTCCGCCGAAAGGCTGGCTGCTGAAATCCGCCGCCTGGATGGCCCGATCCTTGTTCTTGGTGCCAGCGGATTTGTCGGTGCGAATCTGATGCACACGCTGCTCAGCGTTCGCAGTGATGTGCACGGCACGGCGAGTCGGCTGCCGGCCTGGCGTCTGGACCAGGTGCGGACGGAACTGGTCCATGTCGTCGATCTGTTAATCGATTCCA
>JANNGQ010000713.1:0-1870 GCA_031403975.1 Planctomycetota bacterium | reverse complement strand
CCTGCCGACGGTCCGCAAGCGGCTGCGCGCCTTCCTGGCCGCCGCCCGCGGCGCCCTGGCCGAGGCCTTCCCCGGCCTCACCCTGCCCGAGCCGGAGGTGAACTGGACGGCATGATCAGCCATCTGGAGGACGTGCCGAGCATCGTCATGTGGGTTCCGTTCAACGAAGCCTGGGGTCAGCATCGCACAATGGAAGTTGGTCAGTGGACCGTGGAGCGTGATAAATCCCGGCTGGTCAACGTCGCCAGTGGCGGCAATTTCTGGCCTGTCGGTGACATCGCCGATGAGCACAGCTATCCGCATCCCGCATTCCCCCTGGATCAGTCCCGCTTCAACGACTACGTCAAAGTCGTCGGCGAGTTCGGAGGCCACGGCTGGCCGGTCCGGGATCACCTGTACATGAACAGCGACCGCAATTGGGGTTACGGCGACCTGCCGAAGTCTCTGGACGAATACAAGGCCCGCTACCGCGAGTCGATCCGCATCCTCACCGATCTGAAACCCCGGGGAATCTCGGCCGGGGTCTACACGCAGACCACCGACGTCGAAGGCGAAATCAACGGACTCATGACTTACGACCGCAAAGTCATCAAGATCCCGGCTGACGAACTTCGGACAATTCATGAACCGCTGCTGAAGAAATGACCTCATCACTGAGTCCATGCGAACTGATCATCATGGGTACCGGCACGAGCATCGGAGTTCCCGTGGTCGGGTGTCGTTGCGCTGTTTGTCTTTCGGACAATCCTCGCAACCGCAGAATGCGATCCGGTGTTCTCGTCAGGGCTCCTGAAGGCGAATTCGTGATCGACGCCGGTCCGGAACTTCGTCTGCAACTGGTCCGCGAACGAGCCACGCTGATTCGCGCCGCTGTGATGACTCACTCTCATGCCGATCACATCATGGGGATCGACGACCTGCGGATTTTCGGATTTCAACTGCCCGCGCCGCTTCCGATCTACTGCGAAGAGCCCGTCGAGGCGCAGATCCGGCAGACGTTTGATTATGCTTTCTCCGACCCGGCTGCTCACGCCCATCCGTACGCTGCGCCTCGTCTGCGTTTCGAACGCATCAAGGAATCAGAGGCCTTTTCACTGCTGGGGCTGACAATTCAACCGGTCCGCCTGAAGCATGGTGAACTGCCTATTCTTGGCTTTCGAATCGGCAACGTCGCGTTCTGCACCGATGTTTCCACGATCCCCGCTTCCTCCAGAGAACTGCTCCGGAATCTCGACGCACTCGTCCTGGACTGCCTTCGTCACGAACCGCATCCGACTCATCTGCACGTCGACGCCGCTGTAAACCTCGTCCGGCAGCTGCAGCCTCGCCGGGCGTACTTCACGCACATGTCGCACGAACTCGACTACGACGCCCTGAAGCGAGAACTGCCCGAACGCATCGAACCGGCATTTGATGGTCTCAGAATTCCGATCCGCTGACAGCCCTCTGGCTCGGGGGAGAACCGGACCGAATTCAGAAGTTTCTCGATTCGCATCGGGAACAGGGAGATTACTTTCCCCGGCGCGGGATTCAGCACCGACGCAGATCTCGATCCGATTGTCGGCATTCCGGCTGACTGATACGTTCCGCATCGTTGATTCCCGCCCTTAATCGAACAGGACGACAGTCAGGGAAAACTTATGGTACGCGTTTTGTGTTCGGCGTTGAATTCTGAGACTGGACCGCATTTCAGGATGTTCGCGGACGCCGGACATCAGTGTCTGGTTCCTGATCGATCGCTGAATCTCTGGGATGCAGATGTCCTGACAAATACGATTCGCGGCTTTGACGCCATCATCGCGGGTTCCGAGCCGTATCCGGCCTCGGTGATCGCCGCAAGTCCTCAGCTCCGAGTTCTCGCTCGGGCAGG
>JANNGQ010000712.1:0-5345 GCA_031403975.1 Planctomycetota bacterium | reverse complement strand
GGGGATCCGGCGATCCAGACATTGTCACGTCAAAACATTCAAAAGAGGAATCGCCCGAATCAGTGAACCCCAAATATCAAAAGTGACGCCACACTAGTTTTCCATCAGCTTCACCATCCAGGCGAGCTGGATGGGGTCGTCAAGAGAACCTGGCACAGTCGAACTAGTCGTATCGTTCCTGTAGCCTGCGCCTATCCGGCCCGAGCGCCACTTATCTTGTCATGCGATTCGAGAAAGAATCGCGACGGACGGGCCAGATGGGCCCAACGCTACAAAAACAACTCCGAGATCACGCGGCCTGTCGCCAGGGCGTGAGGCCGCGCAAGCTGATCCGTGAGCAGCGTTTCCGGCGGGATCCCGAGTGACTCATAAACTGTCGCCGCGATGTCTTCCGGCGTGACCGGTTTGCTGACGGGATACGCCGCTTCCTTGTCTGACGCTCCGTAGATTGCGCCACGATTGATTCCGGCGCCCGCCATCAGCACCGTGTAGCAATGAGGCCAGTGGTCACGTCCCTCAGCGGTCGCTCCGGCGTTTGATGTGATCTGGCCGATCTTCGGAGTTCGCCCAAACTCACCCATCACGACGACCAGAGTCTCGTCCAGCAGACCACGGTCATCCAGGTCTTCCAGGAACGCCGACAGAGCACGGTCAAAGTACGGCAGGATCGATTTCTTCAACAGTGAAAAATGTTCACGGTGGCCGTCCCATGTCTGATCGATTCGGCGGCCCGTGCAGCAGGTGATGAGTTGAACTCCTGCCTCCAGCAATCGTCGACACAGCAGCAGACTTTGCCCCAGATGCGGCAGACCTCCGAACTTGCGGGCCTCGACACTGCGGTCAGCCCGATCCGGCAGGCCGTATCGTTCACGGATCGTCATCGGTTCCTGATCGACACGAAATGCATCGCGCGTCGCGGTCGATGTAATCAGCGAGAACGCCTTTCGATAATGAGCACCGAGCGATTCAGCGATCGGGTGATCGTGCAGTGTTCCGGCACTCAGATCCAGCTGCTGCAGCAATTGCCGTCGCTGTTCGATGCGACCCGGCGAGCTGGACTGCGGCAGTGACAGACCGGGAATGCGGTAGGCCGGAGCACTCGGGTCACCGCTGACCAGCGGGTCAAATGCCGGCCCCAGGAATCCGGATCGCTCACCGGGGATCTCGTCGCCGTTGTTAAACATGACCTCCGGCACATGCACGAATTCCGGGATCGTCGGCGTCGGCCTCAGCTTCGCAACGACCGACCCGAAGCAGGGAAAGTTCTCCGGCTCGTCACGCACGATCAACTTACCGCCTGTGGCCGGACTGCGTCCTGTCAGGGCATAGTACGCTCCGGCATTATGATCGACGATCGTGTGATGAACCGAACGGATCAATGCCATCCGGTGGATTGACCGGGCCAGCATCGGCAGATGTTCACAGACCTGCAGTCCGGGTATCTGTGTGGCAATCGGCTGAAAGGGCCCGCGGACAATTTGAGGAGCGCCGGGCTTCATGTCCCAGAGATCCATCTGTGCCGGGCCGCCCTCCAGAAAGAACAGCACACATCGCGTTGCGCGGCCCACCCCACTGCCGGGAATCTCAGCAGCCCTCAGTAGATCCGGCAGTGCCAGACCTCCGATGCCCAGAGCCCCCACACGGATCAGCGACCGGCGGCAGAGCAGGGCATCACAAGATCTACTGGAATTCATTCGGGCACTACCGAGCATGCCTCAGTTGCTGATGACACCACTCACAGTGAATGGAAGCAGGTCGACGCGCTCATCAATCTTCACTTTCACCACCATCTGCTGAGTGAATTTTCCTGGATTATCCGGGGCGGTGAATGCCAGCTCGACGATCTGAACCTTATTCTCTTTTTCGCTCATCTTGACTTCGAAGCAGTTCTGCAGATCCTTGCAGTCCACATCTTCGATCAGGAACGGCTTCTTACCCTGGACGACGAGCTTCACCGTTGTCGTTTCTCCAGGCTTCAGCGTGCGAATCGCGACGTTGGGATTGGAGATCGAGATATCCGGGACGACTTCTCCTTCGACCAGCAGGGGAACTCGCGGATTGGCTGCATCATCGGTCACGAGCGTCACAATTTCTCTGATACGCCCCGGACGGGCTTCCGGTGACAACTTCACGATCAGTTGATAACCCACAACTCCGCCACCCTGAGGATTGATCTCCCGTTCGGTCTCCTGCAGTGAGGCCGACAAAGACTGGTTGGAGATTTTGACATCAACAATTCTCCACTCCCGCCGTCCTGCATAGGCAATTTTCACGGAGACTTCTTTGCCGGCCAGAAACTCGACTTTGCCGAATCCCACTTTTCCCGGTTCAAACACCACGTCTGTGCGGATGTACGCCGAGATGGGAATTCGTACTTCCGCAAACTCCGGAGCAATAAACTGAATTGTCAGTGAGGTATCGCGCTGCTGTTTGAACGACCGGGTATTCATACGCACCTCGATCGTGGTCTTTTCGCCGGGTTGCAGCGTCAGTTTCTCCTGACCCTTCGGCTGCGACGCTTCCGCACATCGGCAGGCCGTGGAGAATCCGGCAATCTGAATTGTGCTGTTCGTGGTGTTTTCGATCGTAACCACTTTGACAGCTTCTGAGGCGGTTGCGATCACGCCAAAATCAAGCTTCGTCGTGTCGACCAGTCTCTCGGCCCAGCTGCCCTGCGCAAACACCACGGACGATCCTGAAACCAGAATTGCGACAGCAGTACAACAGCGTCCCATGTTCCCCAACATTGCTCATTACCTGCTCAAGAAGGGTTCCGGCTCAAACAGCCAAAGCTTCCGTGCCCGAATCATCGCCAGACATCTGTCAATAACCCGTGCATCATTATCATTGCAGCAAGATACCGCCTGGCAAAGGGCAGCACCCGGGCAATCGAGCGATTCTCACACTGCCGTTTATAGAAAACTCCGGCTGTTCCCCGGAAGGAAATCCGGGAAAATGCTGATGGACAGCCGTTTTCCCGCAAATCGAAGTCAGCGGCTGAATCGACGAGCGACCCGACTCAACGTGAGGGCGACGTCGGAATTGTGTCAATCGGCACGACAACGACGGTGAACGTGCGGATTCGGCAGATTCCGACAGTTCCAGTCCCGATCGATATGACGCGGCAGTGTCGGAATGACCGATTCTCGTCTCGGGGATCAAAGAATTTTCTGTACCGGACTCAACTGTCAGGCAAGTGGCTGGGTAATAACCCGATTGTTGCTGCCGACTTGCCCATCGAATCTGAACGGTGAGCCGGGCTGATTGAAGCAAAACGGCAGCATGCCACACCGGATCTCGTTTTCGGGAGCTTTTTGTGCCTCTTTCTCTTGATGCCATTCTTTCATCAAAGCGTCTGCCGAGTCTCCCGGAAGTCGCCGCGCGCGTGGTTGAGATTGCTCGGAATCCCGAGCCGGACCTTGATCACCTCATTGATGCGATTCGGCTGGACCCGGCGATTGCCGGTCGCATTCTCAAAACCGCAAATTCCGCACTGCTGGGGATGAGAACCCGTGCCGGGTCGATTGAAGCAGCCGTTCCGCGGCTGGGTACGACGATGGTCCGGACGCTGGTGCTGAGCTTCTGCGTCGCCGAACTTCAGGACCGGAATTCACTCGACCTCCGTCCGTTCTATCAGCGGATCTGGCGGGAATCCCTGATGCAGGCCGCTGCTGCAGAGATGCTCGGCGAACGTCAGAACGGCAAAGTCGATTCGGCGAACTGGTTCCTGTCGGGTCTGCTTCAGGATATCGGTCGCCTGGCGCTGCTGCATACCTGCGGCGAAGAGTACGTTCAGAATGTGCTGGACGTACAGGACGACCGGTCTCAGCGCCAGCGCGAGCAGGACTGGCTGGGATTTACACATACGGATGTCAGCATGGGGCTGTGCCGACGCTGGAATCTGGACCAGGAGATTATTGACGCTGTCAGTGTGCATCATGCTTCGGCGCAGCGCGTGGTTCCGCTCAGATTCATCTCCAGCAAATCGTTGCCAGCCGCGCTGATTACCGCAGCGCTTGTGGCCGATTACCTCGAAGGAGTCAGCCACGATCTCAGCTGCAGCCGCGAACACATTGAACGACTGCTGATGCAGGTCTTCGCTCTGAGACCCAACGACATCTTTCGAGTTCTCGCCGATGTTGATCAGCGTGTCGCTGAGCTGAGCGTCATGCTGGGCATCGACATTGGACGGTCGCCGTCGCTGGAATCCATTCTGGCGGATGCGCAGGAACTGCTGGGTCAGATTGCGATTGCCGGCCAACTGCGGCTCGTTAATGTTCCCAGCGGGGCGGCCCATACTGAACGAATCCGGACGGTCACGGATTCCGAATCACAGCCGCCTCGCGATACACAATGGCGTGATCTGCTCACAGGCGCGTTCAACCGTGCCTGGCTGGAACCCGCTCTTAGTTCGACCATCCAACAGGCTCATCAGCATCGAGTGCCGATCGGATTGCTGTTTGTGGCGATCGACCAGTTCAAATCGCTCAATGAGATCATTGGACTTCAGGCGGCCAACGATCTGCTGCAGATGGCAACTCATGTGCTGCGTCAGTCGGTTCGGCTGGCCGACTCCGTCGTGCGTTACGGCAGCGATGAATTTGTGATCACATTCAAAGATGTCAACGCCGACATGCTGACACTGCTTTCCGGGCAGATCAGCACAAGCCTGCGAACAGAACTTTCGGCGATCGCATCCGGCCGGACTGTCACCTGCAGCATCGGAGCGGTGTTCTATGACCCTCAGGACGGCATTCCCGTCCGTCCGGACACTCTGATCCGCGAGGCTGACCGGACACTCAGAGATGCCAGGAACTCAGGCGGTGACCGCGCAGTGCTGGCCTGTTTTGAAAACGGGACGTGGCATTCACAGTCATTGGCTGTTGCGTCAATTCCATTGTGAATGTCGTCCTCCAGGCGTTCATTCCGGCGGCAATCCCCCAAACTGTCGCACAGCTTCGTATGCAACTGTGTTTGCCGTACTCGCCAGGTTCAGGCTGCGGACGAGGTCCCGCATCGGCAGCTTGATGTTGCGGGCGGAGTGCTCGCGGAGGACAGACCCGGGCAGACCTCGCGATTCACTGCCAAACAGCAGGATATCGCCCCTCTGAAAAGCAGCCTCCCAGACCAGTCGGGCAGCGGTCTTCGTCAGACACCAGATCCGAGCGTCGGGTAACTGCTTCTGGACGTCGTGCCAGTTGTCGGCAACTTCCCAATCGAGGTGCTGCCAGTAGTCCATCCCGGCCCGCTTGAGTGACCGGTCATCGACTTTGAACCCCAATGGACGTATCAGCCAGAGCTTCGCGCCGATCGCCACGCAGGTGCGCCCGATGTTGCCCGTGTTC
>JANNGQ010000711.1:0-1785 GCA_031403975.1 Planctomycetota bacterium | reverse complement strand
GCCGCCGGTGACTTCGGCTTCCAACACGAAGCGACTGCGGCTGTCCGGGTCGTCGGCAAAGTGATTCTGGATTTCCTTCAACGCGACTTCGCGGTTCAGCTCTTCATCGCGAGCGACAAACACTTCGCCGAGTCCGCCGCGGGCATGAGGTCGCAGGATGCGGAACCGGGATCCTGCCGACTTCTGCGGGATGAACGTCGATTCCAGATCCGACCGTGAGCGTGAAGCGTCATCGCCCGAATTTCCGCGCGCGATCACGCGGAGGCTGGCTTCGATGTCCTGATCGCCCAGCCGCTGAAGCTCGCTCTTCAACGGCCCCAGGCTGCTCAATACCGCGAGGCTCTTCTGCGGATCATCGCCATGTCGCTTGAGATGCCGTTCTGTGAGTCGCTGCAACAGTTCGCACTCATCAGGGTCGATCGACTGCCGCTGGACCAGAATCTCTGCCAGCGGCTTTGACTTGTCCTGCAGCCACACCTGAACTCCGGCAATCAGGTCTTCCCGCGACACACAGTCGTTCTGAAGGGCAAGGAATCCAAACAGCAATTCACGGTCGGCTGGCATGATCGAAGCTCCAGAGTGAACGGCCGGGAGGAAAAGATGCACATTTCAAGAATCTTATCGCCGGCGAACCTGAGGAAGCGAACCTGGTGATCAAACAGTACGAAACGCGTCCGAAGATTCCAAAGCGACGTCGAGCCACCGCATTCCAAAGTCGTGGTTTGAGGCGTGTTCGCCTGGCTTCACCCTTGGATTGTGGATACGCTTTGGCAGGTTCATGTCCGGCAGTTCAATGAAGGAATCGAGTCATGTCTGCGACCGCCGCCGAGATCGTCTCCGCCGCCATTCAGCTCCCCGAGTCGGATCGTCTGGCCATTGTCAGCCAGCTGCTCGAAACGATGGGGGACGAAGAACACTTGCCAGGCATTGATGATGCCGATTTCGTCGATGAGATGCGCCGCCGCCGAAACGATTCCGCCGGTGCTGTCGCGTGGTCTCAACTGCGCGACGAGAACTGACGCCGATGGATTCGGTTCGATTTCATGGGCTCGCCGCTCAGGAGTATCGATTCGCGCGGGAGTGGTATCGCAAGCGCGACGCTTCGGTCGCGTGGCGGTTCCGCGAGGCCGTCGATTCCGCCTCGAACCGCATCGCCGCTGACGCAGATTCTCAACCGGTGCTCGCGGACGACATTCGCTCGATTCGTGTACGGAGGTTTCCGTACATGCTCGTCTTCGTCCGAGAAAGTTCCGACAGCTTGTTGGTGCTCGCCGTCGCCCATGCCAAACGTCGCGCCGGCTATTGGAAACGGCGACGGTGAGTACAATCCGGTCAACGTGACGTGGTAAAATGACGTCCTGCCGGGCAACGCCGTGAAGGATTTGAGACGAGCAACATCGCAGGAACCCCCCTCATCCGGCCTGTCGGCCACCTTCTCCCTGCCAAGGGGAGACGGGATTTCGCGAATATCCTGGAAAACACGGCGATAAATCCTGCATGGCGTTGCCTGCCGGTTCGCAGCGGAACGATTTTGCTTCGAGCGTGCGAAAGCGAAAGGGTTTCGCCAGAAGAATCCAAAACGGGGTCGAGCCACCGCACTCCAAAGTTGCCAACGTTCCGGGATTTCTCATGAACGCTCCCTTGTCCGGTGTTCGAATCTGGTTGTCAGGATCCTATCCGGACAAGTTTCCAGTCAGTGGTAATGACCAGAATTACGCTCAGAGCGAATCATCCTCGTTCGTGTCAAATAATCATGCGCCCCCAGCGCATCCTGATAGAGCCCCT
>JANNGQ010000710.1:0-8702 GCA_031403975.1 Planctomycetota bacterium | reverse complement strand
CAGATTGTCCTGAGCCTCTTCACGCTGTCCCTTCTCCCCCGCCTCGGGGGAGAAGGTGGCCGTCAGGCCGGATGAGGGGGAAACGATTTCGCCACGACCAACGACGCCGGTGAATTCACCTTGCGTCAGTTTCCGGCTGCCTACTCACCCGACTATTGCATGATCGGCGAGCAGTCGAAGACTCAGGAAGTCCGTGTCATTTCACATGATCCACTGGTGCTGCAGGTGCCTTGACCGAGTGTGCTGTTCATCTCCAGTCGCCATTGAGCCGGAATGCGGCCCAGTAGCGGGGGTCGAGGCGAGTGTTGGTTGTACCGGATTCAGGTTTCTTGTTAAGGTCGATTCTTTCGGAATTGGTTCCCGGGCCTCTGAGCTGGCCGGCTTTGGGACCCTGACGACCGGGCTGTGCAGCAACAGATTTAGCATCTGCTGCTGGCTCACGATCAGCCCAGGCCGCGGCTGACAAAGTATCGAGGTCCGATCTGGAAGGCGCTTTCAGGCAAATCGGCAGGATGTGTGTGCAACTGCGGACAAGTAAGAATCCCCTCAGGCCACCCGGACAGCAATCAGCGAACCCAACAAATGAAACACTCGCGTTCAACATGGCTCCCGATTCTCTGGTTGTTGGCATCGCATTCCGTAAGCGCACAGGACCCACCAACAGCAACGGCTCATGACTTTCAGCAAGTCTTCACGGATGACTTCAGCAAAGACACGCGGGACGACTACACCATTACAGGTGATGTCTTGTGGGAAGCTGGCGGGCTGACTCTGCAACCCGATGCGTCGATTGGGCTTACGATCAAGTCCGGGGCCAGGGCAAAGATTGATCTCTCGCTGGAACTTCCGGCGTTGACCTCCGAGCACTCGGAGTCCGAGCTGCAACTTTGGTTTGAACTCTCAGGCGGAGCGACACCGTGTTTTGTCCGCCTTCGCAGGACGCTGACGGATCTGGGAGCGAGTACCTCGGTTGCATTGCTTGATACGGGTGAACAGGATGGCAAACCTGGCAGCGTGCTCATACGTGAAGCGACTCTCGATCGCGATGACGTGGCACAACTGGTCGTCGAGTATCGCCACGGACTTGTCCAGGTGCGGGTCGCCGACGTGCTGGTGTTACAGGCATACATCGACAATGGACATGTCGCGGTCAATGGCTTCCGAGTCCTGGGAACGGGCACGCACCTGAGTCTCACTGAATTGTCGGCGAGCTGTAGTCCTGCACCACGAGAACTTGCGACGCCGGCCGATCTGACGGCCGAGCAACTGCAGCAACTGGCGAACGCAGATGCCGCCGAACTGCAGCTGTTCGACCTATATGGAAGGGGGAAATACTCGGATGCAGTAAGTGTCGGGATTCGTGTTTTGGAAATCCGAAAGACCGTGCTCGGCATACAGCATCCAGCCTACGCACTGGGCCTCAACAACCTGGCCATGATGTATGAATCGATGGATGATTACGCCCACGCAGAACCCCTCTATCAGCAGGCCCTACGAATCCAGAAGGCTGAGCTTGGCGAGCTGAATCCAGATTACGCGACCAGCCTGGCAAACCTGGCGGTTCTATATAGAAAAACGGGCGACTTCTCCCGCGCTGAGGCGCACTACAGGCAATCGCTCGCAATTGACCGGGCTACTCTCGGCGAGGAGCATCCCCAATACGCCACCGCCCTGAACAACCTGGCTGTTCTGCACAAAGCTACGGGAGATTACACCAGCGCAGAACTCCTCTCTCAGCAAAGTCTGCAGATCTTGACGGATGCGCTCGGCAAGCAGCACCAGGACTATGCGACCGGTCTGCATAACATGGCCACGCTGATCAAAGCAATGGGCGATTACGCCCGCGCCGAGCCTCTACTGCAGCAGGCCATGCAGACTCGCAAGGTGGTGCTTGGGAATCAACATCCTCTCTATGCACAAAGTCTGAATAGCCTGGCCCATTTGTATTGGATGATGGGTGACAACTCCCACGCAGAACCACTTTACGTGCAGGCTCTGCAGATCCAGAAAGCCGCGTTGGGCGAGCAGAAGCCGTCTTATGCAATCAGCTTGAACAACTTGGCTCTCCTGTATCAGAGCAACGGTGATTACGCCCGCGCAGAAACGCTTTTCCAGGAGTCCGTGCAGATCCGCAAGGTTGTCCTGGGCGAGCATCATCCCGACTACGCCTTAAGTCTGAATAACCTTGCGGCGCTGTATCAGAGCATGCGAGATGACGTCCGTGCGGAACCACTGCTGCTGCAGGCCCTTCAGATCCGCAAGACCGCACTAGGCGAGAGCCATCCGACCCTCGCGGCTAGCCTGAATTCCTTGGCCATTCTGTACAGCCATATGGGTGATCACGCTCGTGCAGAGCCGTTCTACCAGCAAGGACACGAGGTCCTCGTGACTGCGGCAAATCAATGCATTCCCTATTGTTCCGTGGCACAAGCTGGCCTTTGGATGCAGACAAACGGACCGCGGACGGAACTATGGGTGGCAGCGTTGCGGCGTAGCGGGCATCTCCAGTCCAGAAGAGCCTACGAGGCTGTCTGGGCCGCCAAATCGATGATCAGTCGACTGCGTGCAAGTCAGTCCCTGCCGACAAACGCTTCCGATGAGGCCAGCAAGGTGGCTGCTCACTTGAGAGAGGCCGGAGCGAAACTGGCTGGAATGGTCTCTGCGACGCCAAGTCCTGAGCAGGCCCCGTCGTTTCGCGCCAGCCTGGCCGAAATCAACGAACGCAAGGAAACCCTGGAAAGGGAACTTGCACGACTCAATCCGGCCTCCGAACGGGCACTCGCAATTCGCGAAGCAAACATTGAGGAGCTGTTGACGCGACTGCCACACGGAGTTGCAGTCATCGACCTGATCCTGCTCGATAATTGGGACTCAGCGGACAAGGAGATCACTCGGAAACGCGAAGAAGACGCAGAAGCGACTTTCACACAGGAGGCTGTCCAGTCGACCCTGGTGTTCGATGCGTTTGTATTGCGTTCCGATGCCAACCGCCCTGGCGCAGAAATGGCCGTCGCATGGGTGCAGCTCGGGGCAGCCCAGCCGATTGACTCGGCCGTGGCTGCCTGGCGATCACAGTTAACGGGTGATGACAAGGCCAAGGCGAAGGGGACGACTTCTGTCGGTGTCGGAGTAGCGGATAAAGAGTCGGCCGATCCGGCCGGGCAACTGCGGGCTTTGATCTGGGACAAACTGGAACCGCATCTGGAAGGATGCCACACGGTCATCCTGCTGCCGGACGGAGACCTGCATCGCCTGCCATGGGCCGCCTTGCCCGGGCGGAAACAGAACACGTATCTGATTGAAGATTATGCGCTTGGCACAGCCGCCTACGGACAGCAGCTCTTCGGGCTTTTGTCAGAGGACGCCGTGAAGAGTGACGGACAACTGCTGGTGGCAGGAGGCATCCGTTACGACCAGCGTCACGAAGCCGCACCGCAGTCGGATACGATCGACACTCTTCTGTTGGCCAGCCGGAATCGCGGCATCGATCTTTCCGCCGATGACCGTTCCTGGTCGTATCTCGATGGTGCCGAACAGGAAGCCAAAGCTATCAGGGGATTGTGGGCCGAACGTGGACAATCGACACTGCTGGACGGACTCGCGGCTGATGAACGAACAGTTACTGACATGCTGACTCATTCCAGGTACGTTCACCTGGCCACGCACGGCTTCTTCGACAAATCCGCTGATGTCTACCGCATCAACCTGAGGGAACAATCCCTGTTTGCTTCGGAGGCCTCTGGCAGTCGTCGCGGATCCTCGGTCGCCGCCCGAAATCCGTTACTAATGACAGGCATTGTATTGGCCGGGGCCAACCTCGGATCGGTGAAGGACGAACTGGGTCTGCCGACCAGTGACGATGGCATCCTGACAGCGGAAGAGATCGTAGGCCTGGACCTCTATAACACGGAACTTGTGACCCTCAGTGCGTGCGAAACAGGACTGGGTGATTTGGCGGTCGGAGAAGGTGTCTTCGGCCTGCAGCGGGCTCTCCACCAGGCCGGAGCCCGCAGCGTCATCGCCAGCCTCTGGAAAGTCAGCGATACCGCAACTCAGACGCTGATGACCGAGTTCTACACTAACCTCTGGGACCGAAAACTGCCGAAACTGGACGCCCTGCGTCAGGCCCAGCTGAAGATGATCCACAGTTATGACGCCACCAGTGGAGAAATCCGCGGGCTCGGCGAAAAGTCCATAAAGATTGATTCTGCTTCAGGCAGACCTCAAAGGTTACCACCTTTCTATTGGGCCTCTTTTCAACTCAGTGGTGACTGGAGATGAACATCGCAGCCGCTGGAAACCGGCAAGCGATTTAATGTGACGTGCAATCGTGTGTCAGTTCTCTTGAATAACATGCGTTGAGTGCTGTTGCTGCATAGGCCGCGGCTCATCGAAGTGCCCGTTTTCCATGCCACGGGATTTTTTGTGACGCTTCCAGTGCATAAGCCGATTCAACGTCATCCGAGCCGAATGAGGCAGGGGCCAACGTTGTTCCGAACATCGGATCGTCAAGTGATATGGCCTGCGGATATCGTTGTGCGGCTGCCTGCCAGGCGGAGTACATCGCTGCCACCGACGGATGCACTGCCTGGACTTCAGCAACGAACAATCCCAACGACAGTACGCCCTCAGATCTGAGAGCCGTCGGCTGAGCTGCTTCGAGCTCTGCTGCTGTGTCCGCTGTACTTTCCTCGAAGCTGACCGAAGTCACGGTGGCGTCAGATGCGGGCAGTTCACCCGGATCAACGTCTGCGAAATCCGGCGGATTTTCGAGACCTGGCTGTGAAGCGGTGAACTCATTCAGACGAGCCGACGGCGTACGGCAGCCAATACTCGTTGCCATCAGCATCGAGCAGGCAGAAAGACCAAATACGCGCCGCATATCGCCTCCATGCGAAACAACGGAAATGCGGTTGGCGGGTTGAATCGAAGGCCGAGGGGTCTATCGAGAGTCAGCACGTCGCATAGGGTATCGGATCCAACGTCAGGTATTGGAAACGAAACCCCGGAATGCCCGGACAGGCCAGTCAGTCCGCAGAACCGTCAGCCTCGCCGATGTGTATTCATCACGGCGGGGACGATGTTTAACTGAGGGGAGAAGCCCGGCTTTTTGAAAACAGCCGGGCTTCTGAGATTTCGAACATCCTCTTGTGCGGCGCAATTCATGCGTAACCATCGTATTCGCGTTGACATCAAAGTGTCGCACCGTAGACTCAGAAACGCAGTGAATCTGTTTCGCGTCATCGACATGTAATTCGGGAATTGCTGTCATGCAGCGTTTTCGTCACATCCAGCGGACTTGCCTGATTCTGGCACTGATTCCGCTGACAGTCTTCAGCGGTCGTGTGGCACCGGGTTGCATTTGCTCCGACGGGCACTTTGAGCCACTTTGCAACGGTGAGAACTGCTGCTCCCGTCCGGGCAAATCAACGAAGACTGATTCCTGCCATTGCAGCAATTGTTGCCAGTCGAAGCAGGCACCGGCAGAATCCTGCTGTTCGCACGCATCGCTTCCAAGTCACGTTGTAGAGACACCGAACGCGGACAGTTCGCAGAAGTGCTGTCATCCTCTGACTCTGTCGCCGATGGTAGCTGAAAACGATGCCGCAGTTCATTCAAATGCAGAGCTGCCAGGCTTCCACTGCAGTCATCCGGCGGACTTGCCTCCGGTCATCGTGGAACAGGTCGCGTTTGTCCCGCTGGTTGACTCCGGACCTCCGAGAGTGCAGCTCTATGTCCTGCAGAGCCTGCTGATTTAAGCCGCTCATTTCCGGGCCTCAACGTGGATTGAAGGCATTCTGCCCGACGCCTTCCTGCTCCGCCCTGTTTTGCCGACTGACGGCACTCCGGCGGATGTAGTCTGCTACGCATCTCCTGAAGATCCGCAGCCCACCTGTTGGCTCAATCCCGCGCGTTACTCGGGCGTATTGTTCGTCTCAACGCGAGTCGCTTTGAATGCGCCACTTGATTCCGCAATGCCGGCGTCGGTGTCAGCACGATGCCCTGAGACAGATGGAGTCCCGGCGACCGCTTCTCGGTTTTGAATTACAAGGGAATGACAATGTCTGACGCGATGAACGGGGATTCGCAGCTCAGTTCCGAACGACTCACGAGTGACGAAGGCGGTCTGCGCGCTCCGCCGCATCTCAGGGGCTGGCGCAAATGGTGGTGGTGGTTCGACTTCATCATTTTGGTGAAGCTGGCGCGACTGCGATTCATCGGCATCCTGGTGTTGATCGGAGTGATGATCACTCAATGGGATCTGCTGGTGTCGTACTATGACAAATGGACGCGGCCGGCGGTGACGGCTGATTCCGCGAGCAGCGGCGTCGAGTGGTTCTGTCCGATGCATCCTGTGATCGTGCGAGACAGCTCGAAGGAGAAGTGCCCCATCTGTTTCATGCCGTTGTCGAAGCGAAAAAAGGGAGACGGCAGAGTCGAAGCTTTGCCGGCGGGCGTCGTCAGCCGAGTGCAGCTCTCACCTTATCGCGTGGTCCTGGCCGGCGTGCAGACCTGGGATGTGAAGTATCTGCCGCTCTCGAAGGAAATCGCAGCGGTCGGGTACGTCGAATTCAACGAAACCGGGCAGCGCAGTATTTCCGCCCGCTTCAATGGCCGCATTGATACGTTGCTCGTCAACGAGACTGGTCGCATGGTTAAAGAAGGCGACGTGCTTGCGTCGCTGTACAGCCCGGAACTGGTCGTCGCGATGAAGAGCCTGCTGGACGCAAAGAAGGCCGGCAACGAATCACTGCTGGTCAGCACTCAAACGCGACTGCAGCTGCTTGGGATCAGCGACGACCAGATCAACGAGATTCTGACGACAGGCGTCAGCAACTCGCACTTGAAGATTCGCTCACCGATCAGCGGCCACATCATTCGCAAGTACATCCGCGAGGGCCAGTACGTCCGGGAAGGGATGCCGTTGTTCGATGTCGCGGATCTGGACACCGTCTGGATACAGGCGCAGGTGTACGAGGACGACTTGCTGTTTCTTCCGGAAGGCCTGGCTCATTCCAGCGGAGCCACGGTGACCGAATCACTTCCGGTCATTGCGACGACAAAGTCGCTGCCGAACGAAGAATTCCACGGGATGCTGACCTTCGTGTATCCCCACGTCGACCAGCAGACACGTACAGTCACTGTGAGATTTGAACTGAAGAACCCGAACCACAAACTGCGACCCGGCAGCACGGCAACGGTGTTACTCAAAGTTCCACCGGAACGCTGGGCGTTGCTGACCGGGATGATGACATCCGAAGGTGAGCGCAGTGAACGGTCAAAGCAAGGCGAGATGCTCGCGGTGCCGCAGAGTTCCGTGATCGACACGGGCAGTCAAAAGATCGTCTATCGGGAAGTGTCGCCGAGCGTGTTTGAAGGGGTGCTCGTCGAGCTCGGTCCGAAGATGACCGGCCCCGACGGCGTACCCTTCTATCCAGTGCTGGCCGGGCTGGAATCCGGGATGAAGGTGGTGACGACCGGTTCATTTCTGGTCGATGCGGAAACGCGACTGAATCCCGCGGCCGGTTCCATCTTTTTCGGCGGCAGCGGCGGGGCAGGTGGCAATAAGAACAGTATGACAATGGTACGACCGACGACACCGGAAGATCCCGACGCCACGCTGACTGCGGCGTTGTCAATGCTTTCCGCGGAAGACCGGAAAGTCGCCGATTCGCAGCGATTCTGTCCGGTGCTGAAAACCAATCGACTGGGTTCGATGGGGACACCCGTGAAGCTGATGATCGACGGACAGCCTGTGTTTCTTTGCTGTGAAGGATGTCGCACCGATGCAATGAAAGATCCGCAACAGACACTGAAGATTCTGACTGAATCGCCAACGCACTCTGAGTCGGGAGCACCGGGCAAATGAAATCAACTGCTCTTCAATGCACGAAGCCCCAGAACGCACCGGATCTCAGTTCGAACAACGTTCGCGTATTGCAGCGACGATCGAGCTTTTCGTCCAGTTGCCAGCATCCCGGGATAGCGATACTCAACTGCAAACTGCGACAGGATTGCCAGACGGCGCTGCAGTCCTGCCAGTTGTGGTGCCACTGGCAAAACCAAAGTAAGAAGCCGTTCCAGGTCGTGTGTCTTTGGAATGCTGATGGCGAATTCCTGGAGCACCGCCTTGAGATATTTCTCAGCAGACTGCTGTGCGTGAAAGCATACCGCATCGTGCAGAGGTGGCTTCGCTCCGGCGAGTCGTTCCGCTGCAGACAAATCCGCAGCGGCCTTCCGCACCCATTCACGAGTCAGAGTTTTCATAGAGAACCAGTCCCCTGGTCACAATCTCGGCGAGGAAACTGTCGCCCTCTGCAAGTCGCACTCGGATGTCGTCCGGGGAGCGTACGAGCAAGTCGAGCGGGAAGGGATGATCCACCGCCAGCCGAATGCGGCATGCGGTGCTCACGGCATTGCGTGTGGGCATCACGACGAGGAGATCAACGTCGCTGTCGGGGTGCGGTGTGCCATAGGCAAGTGAACCAAACAGGATAATCCGTTGGGGCTCGAAACGCTCGACGATCTGCCGCACGGTTTCCCGAACCAGCGGCAGCCAGTGATGCTGGCGAACGCGGCTTGTATTGAGATGGTTTCGCAAACGAACGACAGACATTCCGGATAACTCCGCCAACACTCTATCTGCCGCAAAACGGCCTGACGAGCAGTCACTCATGATTGAACGAATCATCGAACTCTCG
>JANNGQ010000709.1:0-4750 GCA_031403975.1 Planctomycetota bacterium | reverse complement strand
GACAGCACCGGATTGACTTCACCGGACGCATTGACGCTGAGCCGCAGGTCACCCATCTCCAGCTTTGCCGTGCGGAACCTCGGCCTGTTGCGTTCAGCGAGCCACTTCTGACCCTGAGTACCACCGAAATAACCCAGCGTTCCAAGGACGGTGAGAATAATGAGAACCTTGACCAGTGTCCGCATAAGTCGAGCAACCTTGTGTATCAATTATCTGTTGCGCCATGAATCAGGGCGCACACAAAACAATGTCAGTAAATGTCTTTGACCGAGCGGTGTTGATTGCGGGATCGTTCTGCGTCCCGCTGTCTCTGGAGCACATCCACTGCGAGCCCGACTACGGCTCCCAGGGTAATGCAAATGATCAATGGGATGCGCTTATGAAAAACGACGTCGACGGGATTGCGAGATGAAACCACCGGAGTCAGCATGAAGCCGACGAAGCCCCCGACAAGGGACCAAATGATCAATGGAGACCAGAAACTGAACCGCCACCAAGGCGTTCGAGATGGTTGCATCTCCAACTTTGGAGGTTCGTACGGATTGGATTCCACCTGAATCCTCATTCGATGACCAATACAACACCGTGCGGTTGTGTGAATTTGCGAGTGACCAGTGCAAAAGCCGTTGAACCACCGGGGCGAGCCCATTCGTATCTACACAATTCACGACCATGAATGTGCTCGGGCAGGATCCGTTGCCGCGTGAGGCCGCGATTCATCAGCGTTTATCAGCGTTTATCAGTGGTTTCAAACCGCTAATGACCGCTCATGGACGCTGATAGCGGCAAATCAAAGAGAGACGGCAAACTCCTTGCGGCATCAGGATTGAGCCCAGATCCAAAAACTTGTGTCTCCCGGTGCCTCTGAATTACGGTCAAACCCTGAGGAGTGTCGAGATTTGCTGCTCGGCCGGATCTGAATTTCAATGACTTTGGCAAGAATGGCGAGTTGTGTTGATACGAATGCGGCGAGCCCGATGGCGGGAAAGGAGGCCGCCGAGCCCGACTTCTACATCGGCACGCCGGTCGCGGAGCAGCACATGGCCGCGGAGGCCATCAATGTCCCACCCGCAACCGGAAGCAGTCCGCTTCCCGACGATCGAGACGGCTTCAGATCCACAAACACCTGGCTGTTCTCCTCGAGCGGTGTCGGCGGCAGTTCTTTCGCCAGCACCGTTTCGATGAAGAATTGCATCAGGCTCCGAATCTGATCGTCCTCAACTTCCGCAATCAGCGACTCCGCTTTCTCCCTTGACCGCTCTACGAACACCTCCGCCTTCTCGAATACGTCACACTCCTTAAAAATTGCCCGCACTTTCTCGACGCGACCATAGTTCGTTGATCGACTGGAAGTCTCGGACAGGATTTCAATCAGCTCGGCCTTTTGCTGTGGATTGGCATCCTTCAGAGCCAGTGCCAGCAACACTGTCGGTCGCAATGCGAGGGCGTCCTGACCGGCCACCAGTTTGTTGTCCGTGTCGCCCTGCCAGTCCTTCAGATCATTCAGCACCTGAAACGCCACGCCGACGTGACGGCAGAACTGAGGCACCAACTCCGAATGAGCCAGCGGATGACCGGCCATCCGCAGCCCCGCATACAGAGCCGCTTCGAACGCGGGGGATGTCTTCAGTGCATAGATCTGCAGCGCATCCAGCGGAGTCAGATTCCAGTCGGGCGACTTCTGAAACGCCATCTCCGCACCCTGACCGTCACACAATCGAATATGAGCCGTCGACATACTGTTGAGCACGTCTACGGCGACATCAGAACTGAGATCTCCCGCAGCGTGAATCAGCCTGTAACCAAGGCCGATCAGGTAGTCGCCAATGTTGATGGCATGGCTGGTGCCGTGCTGACGGTGCAGAGTTTCGCGGCCATAGCGGTACTGGTCATCGTCCTGAATGTCGTCGTGGACGAGCGATGCCTTGTGGAATGCTTCGATCGCCATGGCCACTCGAGCGACCGCGTCGGGAACGTCGGGTGTAGGATCACCTGTGGTCAGCATTTCTTTACCGGATGCAGCGTGCCATGCGGCCAGCGTAATGAATGGACGGAATCGTTTTCCGCCTTTGCTCATCCAGTCGTAGGCGATGTTTTCAGTGAACGCAACGGGGGTATTCCGGCGGGGGATTTCCTTCGTGCGGACTCGCGGCAGAAGTCGCTCAAAATCCTGCTCGAACGCCTTGGCCGAAGCCCGCATCAGCGGCACGTAGCTGGCGGTCGGTTTCACCGGCAGCGGCTCATATTTGTCGAGCACATCCCAGACCCAGATTTCATCCAGTGTCGTGTTGAGGCAGTCACCCGAATGCAGAGGCACGGCGTACGAGGGAACTCCGGCGATCAAAATTTTGTCGATGGCTTTCTCCAGAACGTTGAGACACGCGACGCCCAGAATTCCGTCGATGTAGCCGGATACGATGATCTTCAGGACAACCGGCGAGCCTTCTGCCACCAGCACTTTGTAGCCGAGCTCCTCCGCCCGCACTTTATAGTCGGCGATCGAGCAGGCTCCGCAGCGCTCGCAGTCGAGCCCGAACTGAGTGTATTCCGCCGGACAGCCTTCGGCGTGCTTCAGACAATGCGGTAACAGCAACATGCGGCGATTGAACGGGATCGCAAGAAACTGCTGTTTCCAGAAAAAGTTGCCGACCATCACCATTGAGAAACCCAGAAACTTCTCGGGCAGCCCCATCTGATCCAGCAGCGTGCGCCCGTGATGTTCCAGTTCGTCACGAGTAAATGCTTTCGCCCTGTCCAGCGCCCGCGTGTACTCTTCAGCCGCGGCTTTGAGCTTTTCGCGGAGTTCCAGAGTATCCGGAACAGCCTTCAGATGAGTCGTGCTGCGACGCTTACCCTTCTTACGGATCGGTTCCGGATCGTCTTCATCCAGAATTCGAGAGTTCTCAGGAAATTCAGGCCGCATAGGTTCGTCATCGACGAGGTCTTGGACAGCGGGAACTATCGACACAGGAGAAATCTCCGGATGGAGCAGGCTTCGGCGGGCTGAAGTGAGATTGGGAACAGTGAACGAGGAATTCATCGTTTAACGGCAAGCCGCAGGCGACAGCGTTTGCGGCGCTGTAAAACACTGTCGCCTGCGGCTTGCCGTTAAACAACTGAGGCGACCCGCACTTGTGCTATTCGCGATCCACAAGGTACTGACGCCAGCGGTTCAACCCCGCTGTGGCGAATATGATTGGGTAAAGATCTTCAAAATACCAGAGACGAGCAAAATAGAAGCCAATCGGAGATGGTCGGTCCACTGTGCCTTCCTCCACCCGTGCCGCCAGCCACAGCGCTGCCCGGTCGCAGGTCGATCGAGCCGACTCGTACCCCGCAAGACTGTCCAGAGCCAATCCGGTCTCCTCGACGGAACTATCCAAACCGCGACGAGCCGACCAGCCACCGTCATCGTTCTGATTCTGCACCAGCCAACGAACAGCTTTCTGACACACAACCGTTTCTGACTCGCCTATCGTACCCATCGCCCTGACGACTCGCGACGTTCCGTACAGAGGATTTTCGTCGTCCGCATTGAATTGATGTCCAAACCACAGCGGCAGCCAGGTTCCATCCGGTCGCTGAGTGCGTTCCAGAAACCGCAGCCCTTTCCGAATAGCCGATTCGGTGCGGATTCGAAACGAAGCCTCCTCAGCAGGGTCTCCGGATCTGTCGGCTGCATTCCGGAATGCCAGAAACCGATGCAATGCACGGAGCACATGAGCGGTCAAGTCGCAAGAACTGCGATCAAACGGCAGAGTTCCCCAGCCGCGGCAGAATGTCGGCCATCCACCGTCCCGATTCTGCAGATCCAGTAACCAGATCGCCGCCGCGCGAAGCGAGGCAACTTCTTCCGGGCAAATCGATTCTCCCGGTCTGCAAAGATGCATCAGTGCCAGCATGGCTCCCGGAGTGTCATCGGCATCGGGAACCCCGCCCGGCAAATCTGTCCACGACCATCCTCCCGGAGCAGCGTGTGTATAAGGATGCACAACACAGTACTGCTGATTGAGAAGCCACGTCCTGACGGTGTCACCCGAGAAACCCGGCATTCTCAAAAATGCCGGGCTTCTGTCACTCCCTCGCTCCTCCGCAGTCCCTGAATCCTGAATCCCGAATCCCGAATCCTTCTCCACCATCGCATTCACACTCAGGGTCGTCACCCATGTCGACAGATTCGTATCGATCGGCCAGCTGCCGTCGTCGCGGACCGACGCTTCGATGAACTGCAGACATCGCTGAGTCACCACATTGTCGAACAGTCCGGACCCGATCAGACTCATACAGACGAAGCTCGTCAGGGGCGTCGCCTCCAGAAATCCTCCATGGGTCGGCTGAATGGATTCCAGCACTCGCAGCGAGGGCTTGATCGCCGCATGGCGAATCATGCGCATGACTGGATTCCAGTGACCTCGATGTCTGAAAATGACCTGCCCGATTGCAATCAAAGCGGGCAGAGCATAACTGACGACCGGCATTCTGACGGTCGCATAAAACCGCGGCGGCACGCATGCCAGTTCAAACGGCAGCGGAGTCACATCATTCCAGTCCACAATCCCCGCGAGGGCGCAATGAGTCAGAATCGGTATCGAAAATGTCCGGTCTCTGCCATAGCGCTGGATGACCGCAGGGACTCCACCAGCCTTGCGGACGTACTCGCCGGATGCTTCGATGATGTGCAGAAGCCCGGTCCCGGCGCGCCGGGACCGGGCGTCTGCACACAACACCCCAAGCGCCAGCAACGTCGTGG
>JANNGQ010000708.1:0-12085 GCA_031403975.1 Planctomycetota bacterium | reverse complement strand
TCCGAACCTGGCACTCAGCGCCGGGACTCAGGTCAACCTGACAAACCCGTTGAACGATATCGACACACTGGCTGCATTTGCCGCGAGCGGCAGTGTGGTATTCACCGACAGCAACAGCCTCCACATCGGGACCGTGGATGGGATTGCCGGTGTCGAGGCGCGCCGCGTAGGACCATCCAGCAATAGCGTGGAAATTACAGCCAGGAGCGGCGAGCTGGTGATTGACGCAGGTCACACTGTGACCACAACAAGCGTCGTGGAACTGTTGGCGGACGATCTCCAGGTCGACGGATCTGTCACAGGAGGTACGATCTCAATCCACAGTTTTACGCCGAGTCGAAGCATTGATCTGGGTTCCGAGACGCCTGGTCGGTTGAGTCTGACGGACGCGGAACTGGACCGGTTGACGACCGAAGATCTGATTATTGGGTACGGAACTGAAGAAGCGATGTACATCTCCGGTGACATCTCCATTCGTCTGACAGATCCTGATTCCGCCTTGATCGAACTATTTGCTCAATCCGCCAACTTCACGGATGGCAGCATCGATGCCGGCGGATCAGTACTCTATTTTATTTTTGGTGCTCCCGGCGATCTGACACCGGGCGTGGTGAGATCGGGAACACGAGCGCTTGATATCTTCAACGTGAATGATCTTTATATCGCGTATTGGTGGGGTAGCGGGAGCATCGGAGAAGAATTCAACCCGCTGGCGTTCGATGCCAACTCCATTGGAACGTATTCGGACGGGAGTCAGTACCTGAAAGAAGCCAACAGCGTCACGGTTGAATTGGAAGTGGATGGCGCCGGGAATGGTGTTTTCCTGCGTGAGAGTGGCGTGTTCTCGGGCAACGTGTATGCAACTTCGGCAACGCGACCAATTTTTGTCGATGTTGGTCCGGGAACGACACTCACTGGTACTGGGCTGGTCGATGCAGAACTCCGAAACAGCGGCCTCGTGTCTCCTGGAACCGGCCCGGGGATCATGTCGATCGACGGGAATTTCGTGCAGTCGCCGGCCGGGAGTCTGGGCATCGAAATCGGCGGCACAGTTGCCGGGACAGGTTATGACCAGGTGAATGTTGAAGGTTATGGCCTGCTCTCAGGAGCCCTGAATGTCGATCTGATCAATGGCTTCGTTCCTGCGATCGGAGATCAGTTTACGATTCTGCAACGGACAACTTCACTCGTCAGCGACTTCCAGGATCTGCCGGAGGCGAGTCTTATTACCGTTGGCGACGTGACATTTGACATCACCTATACAGGCGGCGATGGCAATGACGTAGTGCTCATGCGTGTGCTGGGCGTGACAACGACCGCCGACAGTGGTCCCGGTTCATTAAGGCGGGCGATTGAACAGGCCAATGCAATCCCGGTCTCTCCGACCGAAGGGCCCCAGCCAGTGATCCGGATCCAGATCCCCGGGACTGGTGTTCAGACCATCCACATCGACAGTCCCCTTCCGGCAATCACTCGCAGAGTCATTGTGAGCGGCGAGGTCCAGTCAGGCTATGCCTACCCAGGGGTTCCGATGGTTGAATTGCGAGGGAAAGCGGGCTCTCTCGGTGCGCAACCGGGTGTTCATGGACTGGAGATTCTGGCAGGGGAGACTACGGTTGTTGGACTCAGCATCAGCGGATTTACCGGCGATGGAATCCGCATTGTCAACGCCGACGGAGTCTCATTGCTGGGGAACTGGATCGGAGTGGCATCAGACGGAGAGATTCACGGCAATCTCGGCGACGGAATCCGGGTGACGGGACAATCGGTCGTCAGCATGTTCTCTTCCACCGTGAGCGGCAACGAAGGCAGCGGAGTTTCTATAGATGCAGAGGTCCTGGATTTCGGGACAGAACACTGCCTGATTGGTCTGAATCCGGCGGGAACTCGGGCCGCCGGAAATGCACACTATGGAGTCATGATTGTTCGGGAAGACAGTCTTTCGGAATATAGCTTTCTGTCGTTCGACACAACTACCATCTCCGGAAACAACTGGGGCGGACTTTACATTGACGACCGTCGGACCACTGCATCGACGCAAGCGGATTTCCTCATTGAGGACAGTACTTTTGGATTGGATGCCTATCAGTCGCGCGCATTGCCGAATGGTCAGTTCGGCGTGAAGATTGAAGGACACACTGTATTCGACAGTCCGCCCGGTTCGGGAGTGATTGAGAACAGCACATTTTCCGGTAACAACGGCCCCGGACTCTGGCTCGAAAACACCGGGTATTGGGGGATCGAGAACAGTGAGTTCGGAACGGATCCTGAGGGACATTATGCAATCCCCAATGAAACGGGGCTTTATATCCACAATGGATATGTGCCCTATGCCGAACCGTCATACGCCGGACGGACTTACTACATCACCGACAACTTGTTCAGTGGCAACAACGGTGATGGTGTCCGGATGGTGTTCGATAATCCGGACCTGAATGGTGAAACTTGGCTGCTTTACAGCCTCATCGGAACAGATGCGTCCGGCAGTGTGGCCATTCCCAACCGCCGCGGCATGAGTGTCGACTTTTCGAGCGGCTCCGGAGTCCATGAGTACAATTATGTCTATGTGGAAGGAGTGGTCAGCGGGAATATTGGGACGGGTGTTGAAATCAGCGGGACCGACACCACTGCCATGTTCGAACTGGTGGCGAATGTGGGAACCGACGATTCGGGAACAGAACCTGTGCCGAATCGCGGGGCTGGCGTGCTTGTCCTGAGCGATGATGTCCGTACGATTCTTTATCCGGAAACCGTCATCGCCTTCAATCGCGGCCCCGGTGTCCGCCATGCAGGAACAGGGGATGGTCGGAATCTGACGCTGGCTCACGACACGGATCGGGCTGCTCGCTTCTTTGGGAATCAAGGACTGGCGATTGACCTGGGATCGCCCGGGCCGTCTGCGAATGAGAACGGCAGTGCCACCGACCATCCGATCCTGACGTCGGCGATTTACGCAAACGGATTCCTTGACGTCACAGGAACGAACTCCGTCGACGGCGGGTATTTCCTTCAATTCTATTCGACGCGCCCCACTGTCAGCGGGCGAGGCCAGGGACAGGAACCCGTTGGGATCTACAGTCTCCTTGCCGGAGTAGCGCTGCCACCTCAGTTGGAGTCGCATGTGGATTCATGGCCGGAACCGTTGCGCGACCTGGATCTGCGTCCGGATTCATTCCGCTTTCGAGTTCCGGTAGGCGATGACTTTGATGCAAGGCTCCTGACAGCCGTGATTGCAGATCCGGAATACGGATACCTGTCTGAGATCATCGCAGGCGTCTCGGAATTCAGTCCGATCATCCCGATCGGCACGCAGCTGACTCAACTTCCGCCGGTGGTGGATGCGGGCGGGGACACGCAGATCGGTTCGGGTGACACTTTGACCCGGACGGCTTCGTTTCGCGATGACGATTCCGTCGAATTTGAAGTCGTCGTCAACTATGGCGACGGAGAAGGCTTCGAAATCGCGACGTTTCGTGCGGCCGATCGGACCATTTTTCTGGAGCACACTTACCGCAGCGTGGGGCAGTATGTCGTGTCGCTGAGTGTGCTGGATGATTCATCGCCGGTGGGACTGATCGACATCGATACGTTCATCGTGACGGTCGAAAATGCACTTCCGGAAGTCCGCTTCAACGAAGTCGACCTCACGAAGCAGGTCCGCGAAGGCGAGCTGGTCAGCCTCACCGGATCCTTCAGTGATGAAGATCTGGACGACCTGCACACGGTGGAAGTCAATTGGGGAGACGGAACGCCCGGGATCCCGCAGTTTCTGCCCGTCGGTGCCCGCAGCTTCAGCGTCGAGCACACATACATCGATGACGGCGTGTCGCGAGCCAATGCCCATGTCTATCGCGTCGTCGTGACCGTGCGGGACGAAGCCGGAGAAGTTTCCGCGACTCCCGTGTTTCTCGTGGAAGTCAACAACGTGCTTCCGAGCGGTTCGCCGCTTCCGCCGGCAGACGGGGCACCCGGGATTCCTCCGGCCATCACGCTCAACACAGCCAGCATCAGCGAAGGCAGCGACGTCACTCTCTCCGGAACGTTTTTCGATCCGGGACTGATCGATTCACACCTGATCTACGTCTACTGGGGTGACGGATCGCCGCGGGAGAAAGTCACTGCGTCCGACATCACGCAATCCGCTGCGAGGCGGGAGTTTTCACTGAGCCATCAGTACGGCGACAACCCTGCGACCGGCACGACATTCCCGATCCGTGTCGAACTGTCCGACGACGATGATCCGCTGGCTGTGATCACAGCGGAGACCACAGTCACGGTCAGCAATGTGATCCCCCTGATCCTGCCGCTGCTGCTGAACCATTCAACCATCGAAGAGAATGACACCGTGGCGTTGTTCACGTCCTTCGTTGATTCTGGCCAGGAACTTCATTCGGTCACCATCAACTGGGGCGACGGGAAAACGGACATTGTGACGGCCGCTGCGGGTGCCTTCTCGGTCACGCCCCTGCCCACACATAAGTATCTGCGCGATGGTGTGTACACGATTCGCGCCATGGTCTCCGACCGCGACTCGATCAGCAGTGAAGAGACATTTGATATCGAGGTGCTGAACCATGTGCCGGTCCTGAGTCCGGTGGTAGTGTCACCGTCCGCCACGATTTCGGAAGGCGATGAGATCACATTGTCCGGTTCGTTCTCGGACGAATCTGCGGAAGACATTTACATCGTCACGATCAACTGGGGCGACGGCACAGCGGCGACGGAGGCAGAGCTCGACACAACGAACCGGACGTGGCAGGCTCGGCATCGGTTTGATGACGACGCCAACGGCGGTTCGAACGATTTCAGCGTCGTGGTGTCCGTGAATGACGGGTCGGACGTGTCTCAGGCACCAGCCACAATCACCGTGCTGAACGTAGCGCCGACGCTGGACGTGCTGCCGATCATCGACACGACGACGGAGAACCCGGTGTTCCGGGCCATGGCATATGATCCGAGTCAGGACGACGCATCGAATCTGGTGTACCACTGGACGGTGATGCGGGACGGCCTGCCAGTCGCATTCCTGTACCGTGGGCCGAATGAGATCGAAGTACTGTTGCCGGCGGCACCGCCCGAAGGCGAGCCGATCCCGGTGCATGGACCGAACATCATCACCGTGTCTGTGGAAGATAACGACGGCGGAGTCAGCGAAGTGTGGCAGGCGAAGCTGATTTACGGCACCGCCGGCGACGACATTCTGACGGCCGACAACGACGACTTTTTACCGGCATTCACGCGGCTCATAATGCACGCACTGGGCGGCAAAGATGTCCTGAACGGCAGCGGTGTGACGGTCGACGGACTGCAGTTGGTGATGTTCGGAGGTCGCGGCAACGACCTGCTGTTTGACGGTTCGAATGTGGACACCATCGTACTCGGCGACGGAAACGATGCCCTCAACATTCCCGTGGACGACCCGCGCAATCATTTCCCGGACGGATTCGGCGGGTTCTACAGCATCACACCGAACATGGACGACGATGGCAACGACGACATCATCTATGTTGTCGTGAACAGTGTGCTCGAAGTCTTCGACAGTGTCGGCAACAACACCCTGAACTTTTCGCTGAACGATTCAGCCATTTCGCAGTCCTACGGAATCACGTTTGACCTGTCGAAGACCGTCGTGACGGTTCCCGGTCAGCCGATGGAGCTGCAGGATGCTGCACCCGGCAGCGTTGAACCGGGGATCCACTTTGTGGGAGCCCTCGGTCGATTCACACAGCTCGTCGGCAGCGACTACGGCGACCATCTGACGGGAGCTTCAGACGCGACTGTGCTGGGCGGCGGCGGCAGTGATCAGTTCACCGTCAAAGCCGGCACCACGGGAGCCACGTTCCGCGGCGGTGCGGACGATGATGTCCTGACGGCAACGGGCGCGGGCATTGCGGGTCTGAACTTCAGCGGCGATGACGGAACCGATCAGCTGCTGAATCTGGGCACGATTGCGACACTGATTTTCGGCGGTGGTGCGGACGATGACGTGCTGGAAAACCGAGCCGGTGCTTCGATCGGCAGCCTGACATTCGGCGGCGGAGCGGATGACGATGTCCTGACCAATCTGGGCAGCATCACAGCCACACTCAGCTTCGGCGGTGACGAAGGAACGGATGCACTGTTCAATCACGGGGCGATCGCTTCGCTGGTCTTCACGGGCGGAGCGGACGACGACGTCCTGGAAAACCGCAGTGGTGCATCCGTCGCCGGTCTGACGTTCGGCGGCGGAGCGGATGATGACGTCCTGCGGAACTTCGGCAGCATCACAGCCACACTCAGCTTCGGCGGTGACGACGGAATCGACGCGCTGTTCAATCAGGGTCAGATAGCATCGCTCGTGTTCACGGGTGGTGCCGACGACGACGTGCTGGAAAACGGTGCCGGTGCGACCATCGTCAGTCTGACATTCGGAGGCGGCGCGGACGATGATGTCCTGAGGAACTTCGGCAGCATC
Organism: Planctomycetota bacterium; assembly: GCA_031403975.1. GTDB lineage: Bacteria > Planctomycetota > Planctomycetia > Planctomycetales > Planctomycetaceae > SXXK01. Next base: position 5,631 of record JANNGQ010000708.1, on the reverse strand, counting down.
ACGGCCACGCTCAGCTTCGGCGGCGACGACGGAACGGATGCGCTGTTCAATCAGGGTCAGATTGCGTCGCTGGTCTTCACGGGCGGCGCGGACGATGACGTGCTGACCAACTTCGGAAGTATCACGGCCACGCTCAGCTTCGGCGGCGACGACGGAATCGACGCGCTGTTCAACCAGGGCCAGATTGCATCGCTCGTGTTCACCGGCGGAGCCGACGACGACGTGCTGGAAAACCGTGCCGGTGCGACTATCGTCAGTCTGACATTCGGCGGCGGAGCGGACGACGACGTGCTGATCAATCGCGGCAGCATCACGACATCGCTCAGCTTCGGCGGCGACGACGGAGCGGATGCGCTGTTCAATCATGGTCAGATTGCTGCGCTGATCTTCACCGGCGGCGCGGATGACGACGTGCTGCAGAACCACGGAACGATCTCTGCCACCCTGAATTTCGGCGGGGACGACGGAGCCGACATCCTGACGAATTCCGGAACCATCACTTCGCTGATCTTCACCGGCGGTGCAGATGACGACGTGCTGCAGAATGCGGGCACGGTGACGACGTCTCTGAACTTCGGAGGTGATGACGGAGCAGACGTCCTGTCAAACAGCGGGACCATTTCATCGCTCGTGTTCACCGGCGGAGCGGATGACGACGTGCTGCAGAATCTGGGCACGGTGACGGCCACTCTGAACTTCGGCGGCGACGACGGAGCAGACGTCCTGTCGAACGGCGGGTCGATTTCATCGCTCATCTTCACGGGCGGCGCGGATGATGACGTGCTGACCAATCAGGTCGGCGGCAGCATCACCGACCTGAACTTCGGTGGTGATGACGGCAGTGATGTACTGCTGAACTATGGTGCCGTGCAGTCACTCGTGTTCACGGGCGGAGCCGACGACGACATCCTGGTCCATCTCGGAGGCCCGATCGCCGACCTGTCATTTCTCGGCGATGACGGAGCCGACCTGCTGGTGAATCTGGCCACGGTGGTTTCTCTGACCTTCGGCGGCGGCGCGGACGATGACGTACTGCAGCTGAGTACCGGCTCGATCAACACACTCAATTTCGGCGGTGACGACGGGAACGACATCCTGATCAACCGGGGTGGCAGCATCGCCTGGCTGACCTTCACAGGCGGTGCGGACGATGACATCCTGATCAATCGCGGACAGGTCACGAGTGCGCTGACATTTGCGGGAGCGGACGGCGACGACGTGTTCGTGAACACGGGTTCGGCCGATCCGCTGGCTCCGGGAATGCTGCGGTTCGAGGCCGGTGAAGGCTCGAATGCGATGCGGAACGAAGGATCCGGCTGGACCGAAGTTGTTTACATCGGCAGTGCGGATACCGACGGCATTCCCGACGAAAACTTTCTGCAGAACAATGGGAAGGAGCTGGGCCTGTTGACGTATGAGAGCATCGACGGTTCCAACGCCGTGGAGAACAACGCGGACGGACTGACGGGCATTGAGATTTATGGCAGCGACGGCGATGACGTATTTGCCAACGACGGCGACAGCGTCTCCGGGATCCTGTTTGAAGCGGGTCACGGTTCGAACACGCTGATCAATACGGGATCCTTCGTGAGCGGCATCGAATTCGTCGGCGGCGATGACAAAGACCGGTTCGTCAACAGCGGCTACGGGCTCACCGATTCGCTCTTCACAGGCGGTGCCGGCCGGGACAGCCTGATCAACCGCGGTGCGGGCACGGAAAACCTCACGTTCCGGGGCGGAGCCGGCGAAGATCTCTGGATCAACGAAGCATCCGCCGCTGCGGCCCTGGATCTGCGATTTGAAGAAGGCCTGAACGATGACGCCGCCGACACGTTCGTGAACTACGCGGCGGATGTCAGTTCCGTCCTGTTCGAAGGAGGTGCGGGGGAAGACGTCCTGCAGAACTTCGGCACAAGCACTTACGACTGGATCTTCATGGGTGGGACGGGACATGATCAACTGCTGAATCGCGGCCTCTCTGCTTCTGAATACACGTTTGACGCCGGCGAAGGCAACGACGTCTTTGAGAATCGCGGGCGCAGTACGGGTGACATGAGAATGCTGGGCGGCGACGGCGACAATACTCTGTTCCAGAGCGAAGGTTCCGCCGCGCTGCTGTCTCTGGAAGGCGGCCCTGGCCGTGATACGCTGATCAATTTCGGCAGCGATTCAGGACGATTGGTGTTGCTGGGCGGTGCGGGCGATGACCTGCTGCAGAACAGCGGCCGCAATATCGGATCGATTGAACTGACGGGGGGCAGCGGAAACAACGTGCTGCAGAACTACGGCAGCAGCATCGGCGGCCTGTACGTCTTCGGCAGCGGCCACTTTGCGGCTTCCAGTGACACGCTGCTGAACAGCGGCAGCAGCATCGGAATCATTGAGGTCACGTCCGGAATCCCGGCCACACTCATCAGCTCGGGCAACAACATCGGCCAGATATCGCTGATCGGAAGCGACAGCGACGATCTTGTCCGCGTTTCCGGGAACAACGTGGGAGCAGTCACCGTGCATGGCAACGGCGGTGCGGACAGCGTGGTGGCCGATCAGTTGTCCCACGTCGGTTCGTCGCTGCAGTTCTTCGGCGGCGACGACGGCGATCTGTTCATCTTCCGGGGCACCGTCGACTCATTGCTGTTCGAAGGCGGTGCGGATGACGATCTGAGCATCGTGTCGGGAACAGTCAACACGGCGATCCTCCGCGGCGGCGGCAGCGGCGATGACCTGTATCAGTTCGCCGGAGCACCCGCGGGCCGATTCGACATTGACGAACTGTTCACGGGGGTCGGCGATCTCAGCCGCGATACCCTGGACTTCTCGGCACTGACAGCCGGCCCGCTGACACTGGATCTGAGTCTGACCACGCCGCAGCCTCAGCCGGCACCTGGCGGATCGCTGGTGATCACCCTCACGAATGATGCGGGGATCGAGAATGTCATCGGGACGTCCGGAGCCGACACGATCCTCGGCAATGCCCGCGACAACATCCTGACGGGTGCTCAGTTCCTGCCGGCCGCAGCACCGGGCAGCGAGACGCCCGCGGCCCGGACAAAGACGCAATGGGTGTATCTCGACTTCTTCGGACACACTGACGCCGGTGAATATGTGTATTCCACGGATGACTCCGACGCTGTGAAGATGCGTCTGGAAGAAATCTACGCCGGGCTGAACGTGATGTTCAGCACCAGCCTCGCCGGTCTTCCGGAACCCATCCGGGACGACTCCACAAAGTTCGCCACGATTGTCTTCAACGAAACTCCGGACTCAGGACGTCCGGGCGGCGAAGCCTACGAAATTGATCCGGGCAACATCAACCCGGGCGGAACAGCCGTCGTGCAGATCAACGGACTGCTGGGCGGTCGCGAGACGCTGGAACCCGTACTTCTGTCGGCCTCCGCGGCAGAGCTGGACGGCGACGTCATTCTCGCACCCGATCTGCCGAAGCCGGCGTCGACCGTGGAAAACTTCCTGGCACTGACTTCCAAGATCGCCGCCCACGAACTGGCGCATCTGCTCGGAGTCCGCCATTACGATTCCTTCGGGCCGGTCGGATTCGGAATCAGTTCCCCTCCCGGCGCGGAAGAGTTTCTGCCGGTGTACACGGGACTGGCTGCAGCGTTTGAGTCGGCCGATCATATCGGCAGTTCACCGGCTTCCGTCGGGACCACGCGATTCAACGACCTGCGATCGCTGTATTTCGGCGAGCGTGAAGCGGTGAAACTGGCCCTGGCATTCAGCGACGAAGAACAGGTCCGGAACGACGAACCCGCCGCCGGGCATCAGACGCAGGCCACTGCGGCCTCCATCGATCTGGTGACGCTGGACGTACCCGACCTGGCGAACTCCGGAGTGACTCAGGACAAATCCGTGAGAGTCCATGCGGGGACGGTCGTGGGCAGCATCACACTCGGAATTGACAGTCGCAGCAACAGTGACTGGTACTCGTTCACGGGCCAGGCCGGAGATGTGGTGACGATCGAAGTCCTGTCCCGTTCGCTGCGGCGATACAACACCAGCCATGAGACCAGCATTGATTCTGTGGTACGGCTGTACAACGCGGCGGGTGACATCGCTGCGGACCTCGGCACGAACGCGATCAGCGACGATGAGTTCGAATCATCCGACTCGCTGCTGATGGACGTGCGGCTGCCTGCGGCGGGAACCTATTTCATCGAAGTCGACACGTTCCGCCGTCAGCCGGGCGATGCCGGCTATGACGCTGCCGTTGCTCTGCGGACAGAGCTGGAATCCCGGCGAGGTGACGTTGACCCTCTCAACGACCTGACCGACGCTGAAACCGACCTGCTCGCCCGGCTCTCGGATTCGCTGGATGATACGGACACAGGAAACTACGAACTGTTCCTGTATCGGCTCAGCCGTTTCAGCAGCCAGGATTCTGCCGATGTGCTGAAGGGTCGCGGCGGCGTGGATATCCTGCAGGACAGCGCCGATGATCTGTACGCGATCACAGGATCTGTGTCCGGACCTGTCGCAGTGGACGAAGCTGCGAATTGGACCGGCAGTCTGCAGTTCAGCGACGTGCGCGGTGACTCATGGACCGTCAGCGTCGATTATGGTGACGGAATTGTCTGGTCCTCCGGATCGCTGACGCCGGGCACCGTGCCGCTGCCGCATGTGTACTCTGACAACGGGCTGTTCACAATCACTGTCGACATCACGAACGACGACGGTCTGACGACGACCCGCACGTTCGATGTTCAGGTCGACAACGTCGCTCCCACGGTCGTACTGTCCGGCCCGACGACCGCAGTCCCCGGAACTCCGGCTGTGTATTCTGTCGCTGCAAGTGACGTCGCCGGTGCCGCCGACCCGCTGAGCTATGCCTGGACGATCACTCGCAACGGCGATGCGTTCGCCACGCAGAACGGCGGACTGACATACTCACTGAACGCCGCCCTGCCCGGCACGTATCGAATATCGGTCGCTGTCAATGACGGTGACGGCGGCCTGACAACCCGCTTTGTGGACGTGCCTGTGAGTGACGGAGTGGTCTCGTTCGACGTTGCATCGGGGATGACGCAGCGGTCCTGGATCGATGCTCTGGACATCGTCTTCGCCTCGCCGCAGATTGCGGAGAATCTGCTGAACTATCCTTCCCGCGTCGCACTCTCAAAGTTCGCACTCGTCGGCAACGGCCCGAATATCACCAGTGCAGCGGTCAATGTTCCCTATGGCGGAGCCGCCAGTCTGACGCGGTCGGGCAGCAATCTGCGTCTGAACTTCGGATCCGGCGTGATCGGTAACGCAGGACGCAATTCCATCGCCGCCGACGGCTATTACCGGCTGGATCTTGACTTCGACGGGGATGGTACTGTCGACGCGACGAGGTACTTCTACCGCCTGCTCGGCGATGTGAAAGCCGACCCGAACGTTGCTCCGGCAATCGCCGGACGGAAAGTGGATTCGTACGATGTGCTCCAGATTCAGGCAGGCATGGCGAAGCCCTACAATCGCGAACTGGATATCAATGGTGATGCGCTGGTCAACGGTCTGGATCGGTACTGGACGCAGGCCGCAGCCGCAAGCGGCAGAAAGCTGAGGACCGACCTGCCGGTGCATGATTGAAGGATTTTCAAAGGGAAAGGACTGTGCAGAGTTCTACGCTGAAGG
>JANNGQ010000707.1:0-5281 GCA_031403975.1 Planctomycetota bacterium | reverse complement strand
TCCGACCAAAGACACGACCTACGTTTTGGACTTCGTGAATGACCCAGTCGAAGTACTGGCAGCGTTCAAGGTTTACCACGCGACCGCAGAACTGTCGGACGTGACTGATCCGAATCTGGTGTTCAACCTGCGAGCGAAACTCGACGCCGCCGGTCACTACGACGATTTCGACGTGGATCGCGTCGTCGCTGTGGAACTGAAGCCCAACGCGAAGCAGAGCGAACTGGCTGCTGCGGTCGAACCGGTCGTGGACCGCCTGCACAGAAAGTACAAGTCGGCTCAGGAATCGCTGAAGGCTTCCAGAGACCGCCACGACAAGGCCGGGGCCGAGACGGCCAAAATGAACTGAATTCGCTACTGCTGTTCCAGGCCGACATGGGGGCCTTTCAGCGACTCTACACGTACCTGTCGCAGATTTTCGACTACGGCAACACAGATATCGAGAAGCGTTCGATCTTCTACAAACAAGTGCTGCGACTGCTGGAGTTCGGTCGTGAACGGGAAGGGATCGACCTGTCAAAAGTCGTGCTGACTCACCACAACCTGAAGCCTCAAGGCAAGCGCCCCATGCCGCTGGGCGAGGGCGAGAACCCAAAGCTGGACCCCATCACCGAAGCTGGCAGCGGGATGGTACATGAAAAAGAAAAAGCGTACCTGAACGAGATCATTGCCAGGGTGAATGACCTGTTTCAGGGTGACCTGACTGACAACGACCGGCTCGTGTATGTCAATAACGTCATCATGGGAAAGCTGCTGGAGTCAGCAACACTGGTGCAGCAGGCGACGAACAACTCGAAGGAGCAGTTCGCAAACTCCCCGGACCTGAAGGCCGAACTGATGAACGCGATCATCAATGCTCTGGACGCTCATTCGGTGATGAGCAGTCAGGCGCTGGGTTCCGAATCTGTCCGCGACGGGCTGCGCGAGATTCTTCTGGGGCCTGCGAAGCTGTACGAGACGCTCCGAAAACAAGTTGAGTTCGAGGCAACGAAGATCTGAACGTCAGATGATGAGTTTTCCGCGTAACTCCTGACAAGTCGCCATTGCGATAGCCGATCATTCGCCGATTCTTCGGATATGACGACGGTTCTGGCTGACTTCGCGTGCCGACTGACGACACATTGACCGTTTCATTTCAAAAGCTCGCTTCAATCTCTGAAGAGGCCTACGGTCTTCGGTCTGCGAATGCAACACCGATTGCCGACGGGACTGGATCCAGAGCGATGCGATCCTACGTCCGTCGCTGGATCACCGAATGGGACCTTGATCGGTTGTATGGTGAACGAAAGCATGACTTGATCGAAGAAGAATCCGGGTCCTCAAACTACAGCGAGGACTCAGATTTTGAATCTGACGTACAGCTCGAAGAACTCCCTTCGATGGGAATTCCCGCCGACGGAGCGGCGGGACAACAGTAGGCGTGTCCACGGAAATCATGGCACGTGTCACGTCACCCCATTTTAATTTCATACAAAGGTTGTACAGCCCTTCCGGAAAGTGAAGATCAGATTGCATATTCAGGTTCCGGCATGAAGACGCGGACGGACTTTGGATGGACGAAGACAACGTCGTCGCATTTCAAAGTCAGCAGCTGTGCCCTGTCACGCACGATGTCTACGTTCAGTTCGATGCCGAATTCTTCGGCGAAGACTCTGACTTTCACAACAGCCCCGGCAGGATTCACCTGCAGCACGCGGGCCTGCAGTGATGTGGGCGTCGCTCGGCGATCGATTTCCAGTTCGTGAGGACGAACATAGGCGGTAGCCATCCGGGGTTCGTCGTGAGGATATTCGTCGTAGCGCAGGCTGAACGGGCCGACTTCGGCTCGCCCGGACTGAACTCGCCCGTGAAACACGTTCACGTTGCCGAGGAAGTCCATCACGAATGGTGTGGCCGGATGGTCGAACACGGCCTGAGGCGTCCCGATCTGTTCGATACGTCCGTGATTCATCACAACGACCTGATCCGCCATTTCGAAAGCTTCTTCCTGATCGTGAGTCACGAAAACGGTTGTCACATGCATTTCTTCGTGGAGCTTTCTGAGCCAGGTTCTCAATTCCTGCCTCACTTTGGCATCCAGAGCTCCAAACGGCTCGTCCAGCAGCAGCATCCGAGGCCTCACGGCGAGGGCTCGTGCAAGTGCGACTCGCTGACGCTGACCGCCGGAGAGTTCAGACGGAAAACGACCGCCCAGTCCCTCGAGTCGGATAAGCGACAGAAGCTCATGAACTCTGTCCTGAACTTCTTTCCTGGGAGCCTTCCGGACTCGCAGACCAAACGCAACGTTTTCAAATACTGACATGTGCCGGAACAGGGCATAGTGCTGAAAGACAAACCCCACTTCGCGATCACGAGCGGCTTTCTCGGTCACGTCTTCTTCCTGAAACAGGATTGAGCCGCGTTCGGCAGTTTCCAGCCCCGCGATGATCCTCAACAGCGTCGTCTTACCCGAGCCCGACGGCCCCAACAGAGCAGTCAGACTGCCGGAGGCCACCTCAAGGCTGACGTTGTTGAGCGCTTGAAATGTGCCGAAGCTGCGAGAAACACCTTGAATGCTGATACTCATGGGAGAGTCTCCTTCGTGTCTTGTTCAACGGACATTGCTTCAATCTGATACTCACTCCAGCGTTCCAGAGCGATCCGGGCCGTCAACGTTGCGAGGGCCATCAGAGTCAGCACTGATGCGACGGCGTATGAGCCCTGGTTGTTGTATTCCTGAAAGAGTTTCTCAACTCGCAGCGGCATCGTATCGGTCTCCCCGGAGATGCCGCCCGAGACGACTTTCACAGCGCCGAACTCACCAATGGCGCGGGCGTGGCACTGGATAATGCCGAACAGCAACCCCCATTTGATGTTTGGCAATGTGACCCGCCAGAACACCTGCCAGGGACTCGCGCCCAGACTGACGGCTGCAAGTTCTTCATCACTGCCCAGCGCCTGCATCAGCGGGATCAGTTCTCGTGCCACAAACGGCAGAGTGACGAAGGTTGTGACGAGGACCAGGCCAGGCCAGGCAAAGATGATACGGATGCCCCATTCGCGGAGCGCCGGGCCGAAGTAACCCTGCATGCCGAACAACAGCACGAACATCAGACCGGCAACCACAGGAGACACGGCAAACGGCAGGTCCAGCAGCGTCATCAACAGCATCCGGCCCGGAAATCGGAACTTCGTGAGCGTCCATGCTGCAGCCAGTCCGAAAAACGTGTTCAACACGACGGCCAAAGGTGCGACAGTCAGCGTGAGAAAGACGGAATGCCGAGTATCAGGGTCATCAAACAGCTGACGCCACCATTCACCGGGGCCGCCTGAGAACGCCTGGACGAACACATAAACCAGCGGCACAATGATCAGCACCCCGATCACGCTGCACGCCGTGCTGATCAGCAGCAGTCGCAGCCAGAATGGTTCGTCCGCGACCATCCGGCCGGCCGTGCGAATCTGTCGTTTCGAACTAAGGTGCATAGCGCCGGTTCCTTCCTTCCAGCCAGCTGATCAGCCCGAGTGACAGAATCGAACCTGCCAGCAGCACTGTGGCGATGGCCGTTGCTTCGGCGTATGCAAACTCCTCCAGCTTCTGCACGATGAGCACCGGAGCAATCTCGGTCCGGAACGGCATGTTGCCGGAAACGAAGACGACTGAGCCGTATTCGCCGAGTCCCCGGGCGAATGCCAGCGCGAATCCTGTCGCCAGTGCCGGAGTCAACGACGGAAGGATGACGCGCCAGAACGTCTCCCAGCGCGAGGCTCCCAGTGAGGCGGCAGCTTCTTCGATTTCTCCTTCCAGACTGCCCAGCAGCGGCTGAACAGTTCGCACGACGAAGGGCAGTCCCAAAAAGACCAGCACCAGCACGATCGCAAGGCGCGAATACGCTCCTTCGATTCCCAGCGGAACGAGGAATTGGCCGTACCATCCCGTCTTCACATACAGACTGGAATACACCAGTCCTGCAACCGCCGTTGGAAGTGCAAACGGCAAGTCAATCACGGCGTCCATGATTCGACGACCTGGGAATTCATACCGCACCAGTACCCAGGCCAGCAGTACACCCAGCAGGACGTCCAGCACAGCCGCGATCGCTGAAGCTCCGAACGTAAGCAAATACGCCGCTCGAGCGCGCGGCGACCAGACGGCAGTGATGAACTGGGACAAATCCAGTGAGCACGTTTTCAGAACGCAGGCACACAGCGGAATGACCAGCAGCACCGCCAGATAAACAGTTGTCACTGTCAGTCCGGGCACAAAACCCGGAAGTGGACTTCGATGTTTACGAGCCATTGTAAAACTCATTCCAGTGAACATCCGTGTTCACCGGATGTGCGACACGCGCCTGTTGCTATGCCGAACTGCCAAGACATCTTCATCAAGAGGGAATTGATGCGTCTATGCAGGCTGTCCCTCGCCGCCACGCACGAGACGCTGCTTCTCGAGCCGATCAATCTGCACGACAACCCCATCCTGTACGATGACGGTCACCTGTCCGTACCTGATGCCCCGAATGGAATCGCTGATCTGAGCCAGCACTGCGATCGACGGACCATCCGAACGCAACACTCCGTGGGTGTTCTCGGGATTGGCATCGGCAGAATCTGACAAGCGGTTCATTGGGATTCCTTCTTTGCTTTTTCAGCGGCCAGGCGCTAGCCGCCGGTTGTTTGTGGAGATTGCAGGAACAGAAACCGGTGGCTAGCGCCCAATGGCACTCACTTTGTGGAACAATTGTCCCCAATTGTTCATCCGGTCGCAGGCGGAACAGTTGAGACAACTGTTCTACACTGTGGCGAATCCGCCAAAGTGAGTGACATTGGGCTAGCGCCATTCCGCTCATGAAGTCCACTCAGAACTGACCGTCGCTGATCCGTTCCGCCTGATCACGAGTGATCAGGGCAGCGAAGACGCTTATTTCCACAGCCTCGTCGATGAACCGGACGGAACCGTCGCCCAACAGCACGTTGATGCCTGTGTTGTGGAAACCAAACGGCTGACTTGTGCCTTCTGTGCCATAGGACTGATGCGGATACGTCGGCGTCGGAACAGTGTCACCCCCGACGTCGTCACCGTTTGTTGCATTGATGGCAAATGCATCTGTTGTGTTTGCCGGAGGAACCACGGTCCCGGTAAACGATTTCGTAAACCCCTTGTTTCTACTTCTGCCAATATTTCCGGGCAGGAGGTTGCAAAAATATTTGCGGATATTCCTGGCGAAATAAAAAATGGAGTTGATTATATTGTCCGCTACCGGCAGGATGATAAAACCATTACTGAACCCTCTTCTGTAAT
>JANNGQ010000706.1:0-9391 GCA_031403975.1 Planctomycetota bacterium | reverse complement strand
GGAGCACAGCAGGTGGCTTCGCATGCTGTTCCACAGGCCGCTGGAGCGCAGCAGCTTGGTTCAGCAGCAGCACCGCAGGCTGCTGGAGCACAGCAGGTCGGTTCACAAGCGTTGCCACAGGCAGCCGGTGCACAGCAGCTGGCTTCAACCGGAGCACAGCAGCTTGGCTCGACGCTGCATCCGCAGCCATGATTGTGGTTGAACAGACCGAAGAGACCGGCCTGTGCGCTGTTGGCGATAGAGAATACCACCAGAGCAGCTGTCAAAGAAAACGCCTTCATTTCAATTCTCCTACCATCGTTCTTGCTGAGTGGATCCGGGGACTCACCGTGAATGCACACGCCGCATTCAGAAATCTTGATGAATCTCAGATTCGCACTTGGGTAACACCGCTAATGTTTTCGGACTGAGAAGTCTGGGCGGTCGAGGCAAAGCGCAGCGATTGCCGGTTAGTCTTCCGTTGGAATACGACTGTGAGGATCCTGTCGATCATACGGGCAGAACAGGGAGGCGGATTCGACGGCGGATTGGATTTGGGGCGTTCGCCACGTTATCCTCGCGACCCTTGATTCCGCACGGAAAGGACGTCGGCACGGAATCACATTCCGCTTGTCTCCTCATTCCCGCCTCTTCCGCCATGCCCGCAGCCAATTCTCCGGTGTCGCTCCATTCCGGATCTGCTGACGTTGATTTCGCAGTCGCGTTTCGACACCGGCTGAGGTTTACGGAGGATGTCCTGGGGTCCGATTCTCAGATTCTGGCCGACTTACTTGAATCTTCCGAATCCCGTATTCCGCGAGTCCAGTTCTGGCTGGATGAACACGTGGCAGATGCCAATCCGGACCTGAAGCAGCGACTGTATGCCTTCGCGCGCAGACATGCCGAGCGATTCCAGGTCATTGGCAACCTGCAGGTTGTCACGGGAGGTGAAGCCGTCAAGAACGACGTCCATCTCCTGGAGCGGATGCTGAAAGTCTTTCACGAAGCCGACATGGACCGTCGCAGCTATGTGGTCGTTATCGGAGGCGGCGCTGTCCTGGATGCCGTGGGCTTTGCGGCGGCGATCGCACATCGCGGGCTGCGGCTCATTCGCGTCCCGACCACAACGCTGGCTCAGGCTGACTCCGGTATCGGGGTCAAGAACGGTGTCAACCTGTTTCAGAAAAAGAACTGGCTCGGTTCGTTTGCCGTGCCGTGGGGAGTGATCAACGACCGAGCGCTGCTGCGTACGCTCAGTGACCGGGATTTCCGCTGCGGGTTTTCCGAAGCCGTCAAAGTGTCACTGCTCAAAGACTCAGGGTTTTTTGAGCGGATCCTCAATGATGCAGAATCAATTGCTGCGCGAGGCAGCCAATACTGGCCGGTGATTCAGGAATCTGCTCAATGGCATCTGCGGCATATCACTTCAGGAGGTGATCCGTTCGAAATGCTGGAAGCCAGACCGCTCGATTTTGGACACTGGTCGGCTCACAAACTGGAGGCGATGAGCGATTTCGAGCTCCGTCACGGAGAAGCCGTGGCGATCGGTGTTGCAATCGACACAGTCTATTCGGGGTTCATGCACGGACTGCCGACGGGAGAAGCGAACCGCGTACTGCTGGCACTCGAACGACTGGGATTATTGATGGATCATCCCGCGCTGAGGCAGACGGAGGAGCTCTTTCAGGGGCTCGAAGAATTCCGGCAACACCTCGGCGGTCGGCTGACACTTACGATGCTGCAGGCCATCGGTCGACCGATCGACGTCCACGACATTGACCGCCCGCGGATGGTCGAGGCGATCGAGACCGTCCTGAAGCGCGTCGCGGACGTGAATTCCGGCCCGAAGGTTCGGCGATCGGCACAGGAAGAGCTACCAACGTAGGATGGGCATTCCTGCCCGCCGGAGCACAGTGGAATTCGATGCTCCCGGCTGCTATTCTGCCGCCTCTTCGGAATCCCGCAATCTTTGAACGGGTCTTCGCTGTGGTGCCTGTTGTGCCCCGAGCGACTCGTGAATGAACTGTCTGGCAGGAACAATGGCGAAAAGTCGTCTCTCAATGCGTCGTGAAGTGGAGGCAGCGGAAGCCGCCGCGGTTGAAACATCCACGAAGAAGAAAGCCGCCCGCAAGGCCGCTGGCGAAAAAGCCGAAGCTTCGGCGAAAAAGAAAGCCGCCAAGGGTGAGAGGGACGGCGCTCCGAAGAAGAAAAAAGTCGCCAAGCCCCGCACGCGTCGCGCCAAAGAGGCGGCTCAGCGCCGTCGCATTGTGTGGGTTGTCTACAGCGCCACGATGCGCGAAGAGGGCCGGTTTCTGTATCACGAAAAGAGCAAGGCGGAAGAGTTGCTCGCCAGTCTCATTGAGCGAAAGAAGCGTCGGTTCTTCATTCAGCAACTCAAGGAAACGCTGAATCCGGACGGGACGCCGATTGCAATTGCGACTCTGACAGCACCAGTTGAGGAAGTCGAAGAGGAAGTTGTGAAGGTCGAAGTGGAAGCGGCCGACGATATCGATCTCGATGCTGAGCTGGAAGTCGACGGCGAAGAGGCTGAGGAAGCGGAAGGCGAAACGGAAGAAGTCGCTCCGGAGGCCTGAGTTCAACGAGTCAACCTTTCTCAGCCGATCTTCAGGGTGTCCGCTGTGTCTGGCAGAGTGCCGCAACTGCTGGTGTCAGTGCGTGATGTCAGTGAGGTTCTGGCAGCGCTGCTTGGCGGCGCTGACATCGTCGATGTAAAAGAACCTGGCAACGGATCGCTCGGTCGCGCATCAGCAGAGACCATTGCAGACATAGCTGCATCAATCGACCGGAATCCTGCAAATCGACATCTCGCGGTTCCGCTGAGTCTGGCGCTGGGAGAAGTCACCGAGTGGCTTGGCAAAGGAACTGCGGAAATCACTGGCGACACAGCGTCCGTGATCGGGCGGCTTCGTCCGCGATTCCTGAAACTTGGACTCTCGGGTCTGTGCGGGCCTGCGGCTGTCGACGGTGATTGGTTTCAAACCTGGATTCAGGTGCGAAACCTGTTCCCGGGCGAACACTCCTGGGTAGCGGTCGCGTATGCCGATGCAGAACGAGCCTTCTCACCGTCCCTTGGGGATGTCTGCCAAGGCGCCGTGAAATCCGGATGCGGCGTACTCCTCATCGACACGTTTGAAAAAGATGGTTCGACTCTGCTGGACTGGCTCACACGCGAGCAGCTGCAGGAATTACGAGCGTTCACGACAGCGCACAGAATCCAGTTTGCGCTGGCCGGTAGAATCTCAACTCCGCAACTGCCGCTATTGGCAGAATTTCAGCCCGACATTATCGCCGTTCGAGGAGCCGTGTGTGCGGCCGGGTTGCGAACCAGCACGATCAGTGAACAGCGTGTGCGTCAGTTTCGGCAGGCACTTGGGGACTGTCGAAATAATGTCGATTCTTTGTAGGGTAGGCTTCAGCCTGCCAGTTTCATCCAGAAAACACAACGATCAGGCTTCGCTGGTGGGGCAGGCTTCCAGCCTGCCTGGAATGCTGGTGGGGCAGGCTTCCAGCCTGCCTGGACTGAAACAATCGCATGTGTTTTTTGAATCGACACGGCAGGCTGAAAGCCTGCCCCACGGTAAAACCGACCTCCCCTTGTCTGGAGGGAGAACATGGGACAGTCGAATCAGTGCTTGTGAACGTTTCCCTGGATTTCGCGCGCTTTCGCCATGGCGTCTTCGGCCTCAAGAATTTTGCCGCATCGCTGGTAAATCACGGACAGCTGCGTGAATGAAAACGCATCGGTCGGGTTCAGTTCGGTCACTCGTTTTGCGTACATGATCGCGTCATCAAACTGTCCCAGCTTCTGCAGATGAACTCCCAGCGCCAGATGTGTGTGTACGTGATCAGGATGAGTCTTCAGGATCGACTTGAGCGCCTCAACACAGCCTTCGAGGTTTCCCTGTTCCTTCAGTTTGCAGGCAGCGTCGTAGAGTTTGTCGGGATTGGCTTCAGACATTGAATCAGCTTTGTCGGAGGGAATGACTTTGGGGCGTGCAGTTGCCGCAGTATCGTAGTGCGCTGCAGCAACCGCTCAACCGACATGGCAACAATTCCGGCGTCCGGACAGAAGTGTTCGCCACACGATGCGTCGATCGGGCCCTTCGAACGCCATGAAATCCTGAAACTCCGTTCGACGCACGCCATGGCCTGGCGTACAACAGCCCGATTGTGCGAACCCGGACCCTGGAACCGTTGCATGAAATCCCGCGCGCTGTTGTTGGAATCCGTGTTTGTCACGGGATTCGCAGTGCTGGGACTGCTGCTGCGGATCTGGCATCTGGACCGCGAAGCGGTCGAGCATTTTGACGAAGGCATTTATGCATCAGTGCTCTGGCACGACGCAGCCCTCGGGACGCCTTATCCGGCTCGTGAACTCTATGCTCCGCCGCTGCTGTCTGCATTAATCGAGGTGTCCGGCTGGATTCCGGGACTTGGACAAGTCGCGCCGTTTCTGCCCGCGGTGCTGCTGGGATCGCTGACCACTCTGGCATTGTGGTGGCTCGGGCGAGCGTGGTTCGGACGGGCGGCCGGGATTTTTCTTGCAGCGGTCGTCGCGATGAGCGACTTCCATATCATCTATTCGAGAATGGCGCTGACGGATGTTCCGTGCCTGCTCTGGATCGTTGCGTCGGTCTACCTTGGGACGCTCGCAGTACAGCGTCAGTCGGTAAGGATCGCAGTTGCCGGGGGATTTGTCTGCGGACTGGCCTGGTGGACCAAGTACACAGGCTGGCTGCCGCTGGCGATCGTCATCACGGGAACCACACTCTGGTGGCTCTGGGTCGGCCGAAAATCGGTCGGTCTGCTGCGCACAGTGGTCGTGCTGGCAACAATGTGTGCCGCAGCAATCATGACGTTTTCTCCGTGGTGGTGGCAGCTGCAGGAGGTCGGTGGTTATGCGGAGGTGTCCAAGAATCATGCGTCCTATCTGCAGGGTCCGTCAGCCTGGACCGGTCACCTTGTTGCTCAACTGACGTTCCAGTTCTGGCAGGACGGGATCACGGGGTCGATGTCTCTGGCCCTGGGGATGAGCGCAGCGGGATTTTATCGCTGGCAGGCTGCGAAAAGTTCCACGGGGAACTCGGCGAACGATGGATCAAACTCGGTATTTCCGAGGATCACTCTGCTGATTCGATTCGTCGTGGCCGGTCTGGCGCTGACCGTGATGGCGACCCGCCTCAAGACTCCGCTGATACTGATCTGCCTTGCGCTGGGTGGTTTCGGAGGGATGTTTCTCTGGCCCGTCCTGAGAAGGTCATGGATGCGGAGGGAACTCAATGCTGTGTCTCCGGTCACTGACGGGACACTGCCTATGACGGTCGGAGACATGGATTCCGCGCCGACGGTTGATCCGGCTCTGGGGCTCTGCACGACGCTGACCTGGTTCGTGGGGATGCTGATCGTGACACCGCTGTATCATCCGTACGGACGACTTTTCTTCCCGCTGCTGGCAGCGATCTGGCTGGCGGCGGCTGGTGGTATCGGCTGGTGGCTGGAATCGAATATCAGTGTCGCTCGACGTGCGGAGTCCAGGATCGGTGTGGGACCGCGCTGGTCATGGGGACAGCAGCTCGTGTCCTCAATGCTGGCCGCGGCAGTGGTTTCGTCGCTCCTGAGGTTTAACAAAAACAGAGAAATCGAGAGGGTGCCGCTGGAGGAAATTACAGCTTCGTCGTTGCTGATCGACCGTACGTCGATTGTCCGCGCAGCATCGCGAATTGCCGACGCCGCCGTGCATTCGTCCCGCGGTGACTTCAGTCCCGCCCGCGAAATCCTCCCAGTAGACGGATTGACGATCCGTCCGGAGGACGTCGCTCAGTCCAGTCTCACACCCCAACCAGACTTTGCTGCGGCTCTGACGCCGGAAGATCGCCTTCGCGAACGGCTCGTCATTTACGTCTACGGTGAGCCTGCGTTGCTGCTGCACTTGAATCGGGCCGGAATCTCAGCGGTGCCCGTCACTCACCTGGGTCTGCGAGGTCCCGGAGGTGCGCCACCTGCCGTGCCGACATTCGTTGTGATTGGTCCGAACGCAAAGCGAACGGCAGGATTCTGGGAGGAATGGATGGGGCAGATCCAGTCGTTCGAATCTGTGGCAGATGTGGATTATCGGCCTGGGCAGGTCACGCTGCTGGACCTCTTTACACCACTTTGGCTCAGCATGTATCCGGAGGCTCAGGTTCAGCAGCTCGAACTGCATCGGGTTCGCTGAGGCCAAAAAGTCGTAGGAAGCGTTCGAACAACCGGTATAACCGCCGGAACTGACGAGCGGCTTTGAGAATCTGTGATGGCCAGACAATGCAGCGTGCAAAACTGTCACGTCACTATTCAAGGCATGACCTAGAGTTTTTGTCAACGTCGGGTTCTTCATCGCCTCTGTTCGTCAACCGCAGTGAGCTCCGTCATTATGGCCAAGCGTCTCCGCCTGAAAAAGATGGTCAACTGGCGCGTTCAGGGTCCGATCGTGACACGGCTGATCGTGCATGTCGTCTCATACAACGCAGTGATATTGTGTCTGTTGCTGGTGATCTGGGGTGTGCGTGCTTCGCTTTCGGCGGTTATTGAACTGCCCGAAAGTACCGGGCCGCTGACGTTCTGGCAGCAGTCCATGCCGGTCGTCATCTGCGTGTTGCTGATGATACCCTATATGGTTTGGGATCTTATGAAACTGACGAATCGCATTGCCGGACCTCTGTTTCGGTTTGAAACGCTGATGAATGATTTCGTCAGGAGCGGCACGTTGCGGCAGGCGGTGATTCGCGACGGGGATTTGTTGACCGATTTTCAGCTACAATTCAACGAATTCACGATGGCACTACACGCTTTGTATCCCGAGACAAAGCCTGTTCCGTCGGCCGGAGAGTCAGCAATCGTCAGCGGCCACAGTAAGGCCGTTGTCCCGGCCCGTGTGTCTGTCTGATCCGCAACCTGGTCCATGTTGCGAGTTACTTTTGAATCTGCGCCGCAGCGTTTCTCCGAAAAAATCGTATCTTCCGATGAACGCATTGAGTCTACTGAAACGGCCTTCCGCTTGACGAATCAGGAACTGAGACGTTAAACCCCGTTGAGTGCAGGAGCTTCCCAGGCTTCCGATCGCACTCCCCGCCTGAATCATTCGGCCTGCTGACTGTTGCTCAACGGTTGCCAGGATTCCTGCCTTCCTCAACTTCTTCCGACGACTGCCGACCGCGGTTTCGATGTTCAGAATTGGCTCAGCACGATTTGGTGCAAGTCGGTTGATCCCCGCCGCTCATGACTCCGGCAGCCAGACGAAGACCAGACAACGGAGAAGCCGCGATGATCGCGAGACTCCGCAATTTGCGCCAATGCGACGACAACTTGTCCGGATTCCGCCGGATCATGGTGCTCGTCACGGCAATCCTGGTACATTCGGTCGCAACCGCTTCGGAGCCCCTGCGCGAACTGATTAACAGGGAACTTGCCCCGCCGTCGGGTGCCGTCTGGCCCGTCGCGAATGACGCAGAATTTCTGCGCCGGGTTTCGCTGGATCTCAACGGCATGCCGCCGAGTGCCGATGAGGCTCGGGAGTTTTTCCGCGAAAGCGATCCGGCAAAGCGTGAAAAGCAGGTTGACCGACTGCTCTCCTCTCCGCTCTTCGCGCGTCACATGTCGACGACGCTGGATGTCATGCTGATGGAACGGCGGACGAACGCCAACGTCAGCCAGGAGGAATGGCAGGCGTGGCTGTTGAAATCCGTCCGGGAAAACAAACCGTGGAACGTGCTGGTCCGCGAGATCCTGTTATCGGACGGCGAAGACCCTGCGACTCGTGCGGCCGCGCGATTCAGCCTTGATCGGGGCGCGGAGCCCAATGCGATCGCGCGTGACCTTGGACGCATCTTCTTCGGTCGGGACATGCAGTGCGCTCAGTGCCACGATTCTCCACTGGTCACCGACTTCCTGCAGCATGATTATCACGGCCTGCTGGCATTCACCTCCACGACGACCGCGGTCAAGAAGAAGATCGCCGAGAAAGAACTCACGATCCTCGCCGAACGGTCCGGCAGCGACCTGAAGTTTGAATCCGTGTTTATCAAAGGCACGTCGCACCGGACAGGAGCCAGAGTTCTGGGAGAAGCACTGCTGGCCGAGCCGTTCTTCCTTCCAGGCGATGAATACAGTGTCGCGCCAGCGGACGGAGTTCGTTCCATTCCGAAGTTCAGCCGCCGTGCGATTCTGGCCGAGCAGGCCACGAACGGAACGAACCGGGCCTTCAATGAGAACATTGCGAACCGGCTGTGGGCGATGATGCTGGGCCGAGGAATTGTGCATCCGCTGGACATGATTCATCCCGACAACCCGGCTGCGAGTCCGGCCCTGCTGAAGCAGCTCGGCGAACGCTTCGCGGCGATGAACTTTGATATGAAAGCGTTCCTTCGTGAGATTGCCCTGAGCGATGTCTATCAGCGGCCGTTCGACCTGTCGGAAGAGGTTGTTCAGAGTCTGCAGTTCTCGACGGCAGCAGTCCCGTCAGTCCGGGAACGCCAGGTTGTTGCGGCTGAGAAGGCAAAGGCCATGCTTGATGTCTGGGAAGGTGCGTATGCCGCGTTTCAGGCTGCAGAGGCCGCAATGATTCCTGTGGCCCTGGAAGTTGATGCCGCTCGGAACCAGTATGCCGAAGCAAAAAAGAAAGTTGATGAAGCTCAGAAGGTTATGCACGATGCTGCCGCGGCCCTCGCGTCGAAAAAGGCATTCCACGAGGCACTGACACTGTCACTTCCGCCGCTGCAGAATGCGGCCGCAGCACTTCCGGATGATCAGGCGCTGGCAGCGACCGTTCAGCAGCTGACATCGCGAACAACCGCTGTGGCTGCAGAACTTCCGCCCCTCGAACAATCACTCGCGGAAAAAACCGCGGCTCTGATTATTCCGACAGAAGCCCTGGCTCCGTTCAAAGTCACTGTGGACGCTGCGGTTCAGAAACACCAGCCGCTGCTGGATGCTGTACGAGCCACGGATTCGGCCACGGTCAGTGCCCGGAAGAACATGGTTGACGCGGCTTCCGAGCTGACCTCTCTGGAGCAACAACTCAGCATACTGCAGCGCCTGTCGCTCGCGGGTGATCGGCTGGCTGTCGTCGAGACTTCAACACAGGTCGCCAAAGTCCGGGAATCGGAACTCCACGCCGCAGGACAATATGTCTCCGATTACCTCCCGGTTGTTGCCGAACGGACGGCTCAGCTGCAGACCGCCGAAACCAACATGAGTGGCGTGACAGCCGCCTTGTCGTCAGCGCAGGAAAGCGTGAATCAGTCGCGTACGGCTCTGACAGCCCTGAATGAGGCCAATACGGTCCTCGTGGCGCCGACCTCCTTCATCACCGCTTGAATGCTCGCCAGCGAGGGCGTGATCTGCCAAGACTGCGAGG
>JANNGQ010000705.1:0-7522 GCA_031403975.1 Planctomycetota bacterium | reverse complement strand
CAATGCACCGCCTGCACTACGTCGTTTCGAGATCCCCTCGGTCGAGGCATTCCATTTGGCATGTACGTCGACCAACGGTTCACCGGACGTCCTGCCTAAAACATCGACTTCCATTCTCATGCTCTCCCACGGGCTCTCACTGGCATCCTGAAAAATAGGGCCTCAGGGCCTCAGGCCTCAGGGCCTCAGGGCCTCAGGCTGATGTGCGGTGTGTGGTTGTCAAGTGAATGGGAACACATTATTCCGAAACCTCCGTGGAAGTTTCTTGCAGTCGAGTGACAAGAGTCAGGTCTCGTTTCGAAAACGAGACCTGACTTCATTGTCATGGCGTGGTCCGTATCACAAATTGGCATCGGACTTCACGAACTGAGGTTTCTCAAACACTACGATCCACCCGACAACATCCTTGTCGGCCTGCGAACGAAGAGTTTCCCGGCGGGAAAGCCGCTCGACGAATCCCGATTGCGCTGCAAGCCGTCGCAGGTAGGACAACGTATGGGTGTACCGGCGAGTGGACTCCAGGCGGAAGCCGGCAGCCACGTCAGCGTCGCCCGCAGCGTCGTCAGCCGCTTCGACCGAGAATGCAAACAGGCCGCCGTCACGCAGAGCGGAAGCGACCTGCGTGAAGCATTCGGTAAGATCTCCGACATAAATGAAAACGTCGGCGGAAAGTATCAGGTCCCACTGCGCGCGGCGACCGGCAAGACTTTCGCTGATGCTCTGAACCTGCAATTCGTCGTAACAGCCGCGATTCGTGGCTTCCTGAATCATCTCCGGACACAGGTCAATCCCTGTCAGTCTGGACGCCACCGTCCGGAATAGCTCACCGCAGATTCCTGTCCCGCATCCCAGGTCCAGGATGTCAAACAACCGATCGCCAGCAACCTCGCTGACCGCCGCGCGAATCTGCTCCGGAGCGCGATACTGAAGTCTGTTCCGGAGGTGATCATCAAACTGAGCGGCGTACCGACCAAACAGCTCCGTCACATATTCCGGAGGTGCAGTCGGCGGTGGTTCGAGTCCCTTTTTTGCGGCCAAATGAAAACGCCGGACCGGCGAGTCCGGCTGGAGTTCAAGTGCCTCTTCGAGCATTCTTCCGGAGTCAACGCTCTTGCCGACCCGTTCCAGTTCTGTGCTGTAGGCGTACAGGGCGTCGGCGAGATTCGGGCGCAGCTCGGTCAATCGATCGTCGGCGTCCTGCGAAAGTTCAGCTTCCCGGAGCTTCGTCAGCGTCAGGCCAAGGTTGATCATTGCCGGTCCGTAATTCGGCACTGCAGCGACGGCCCGCTCAAAACACTCCCGGGCCTGCTGCAACTTCCCTTCGGATCGAAACAGGACTCCCAGATTGTTGTGCGCCACGACCATTTCGGGATCAAGTTCGAGTGCTCTGGAAAATGCGGCAATCGCATCCTCGTTCCGGCTGAGCTGCGACAGAAGTGTGCCAATATTGAAATGGACTTCCGCGACGTCAGGCCGCTCCCGCAGAAACGACTGAAAATGCCGGATAGCGCCCTCCAGGTCCTTTGCATCATGCGACACGACGGCCAGAAGAAAATGTGCATCGGCTGAATCCGGCCGGGCAGCCAGAATCTCCTCCAATGCCTCCCTGGCAGCGTCTGTCTGCCCGGAGTCAATCAGTGACTGTGCTTCGGAAATGAGCTGTGCCAGGTCGTCGTCGTTCACTGATCTGCATCTCCATCCTGAATTGTGTGATTTTCTGAATTGCCGCAGCACGGGGTCAACCGGATCTTCACCGATGCGATACACGCAAACCGGTGAGTGCTTGCCGAACTATTGTGCCATCGAATAGGTGTATTCTGCCTGCAGCCCCAGAGGCAGTCCGAGTCCCCACCAGACCATCAGCAGCAGCGTCCATCCTACGAGAAACGAGATCGAATACGGCAGCATCAGTGAGATCAGCGTTCCTATTCCAGTGTCCCTCACGTATTTTTGCGCATACACGACCACGAGCGGGAAGTAGGGCATCAAAGGTGTAATGATGTTGGTGCTCGAATCTCCGATTCGATAGGCCGCCTGAGTCAGTTCGGGTGACAGACCCAATGTCATCAGCATGGGCACGAAGATCGGACTCAGCAGCGCCCATTTGGACGACGCCGAACCAATCAGAAGGTTGACGCAGGTCGTGATCAGGATGATGCCGACGATTGTCAGCTGAGCCGGCATCTTCATCGCCGCAAGCGCGTTTGCTCCTTTGACCGCCAGCAGCACGCCGATGTTGGAATTCGTGAACGCTGCCGCGAATTGAGCGGCAAAGAACGCCATCACGAGGTAATAGCTGATCGTCCCCATCGATTTTGTCATCCCCTGGACGACATCCCGATGGCTCTTGACGGTCTCGGCCGCGTACCCGTAGGCGACCCCCGGAATCAGGAACAGCACAAAGATCAGCGGCACAATCGCCTTCATCATCGGTGCGTCTCTGCTGGTCAGCGACCGTTCCCCCGGACCGGATGCAGCTGGCGGCGTCGTACCGGCGGCGGGAGCCGTTGCTGATCCGGTCGCTCCCGAAGCTGGTACAACTGCCGCAGGCGCAGCGCCCACTGGTGCCCCGGCAGGATTTGCGCCGGCGGATGGTGGTGCAGGAGGAGTCACGTCGGCCCGAAACGGGGACTCATTCGGCCAGGCGAAAACGGCCAGGGCAATCAGTCCGGCGACCAACAACGCGATTCCGACTCGTAGCCCCTTGATTTCCTGCGCTGACAGATGATGCATGTCGGCTCCGTCATGCCCCGCACCATCGATTGGCATTCGGCGAAGTCGCGGCTCGATGATCCGCTCCGTGATATACCATCCGATCCCGACGATCAGCACGCACGATGAGGTCATGAACCAGTAGTTGCACAGTGGATTCACATGCACGGCGGGATTCACAATATGAGCGGCCTTTTCAGTGAATCCCTGCAGCAGTGGATCGAGGCTGGACGGCAGAAAATTTGCGCTGAATCCCCCGGAGACACCGGCGAACGCAGCGGTAATCCCGGCCAGAGGATGTCGCCCGGCTGCTGCGAACATCACTGCTCCCAGAGGAATAATCAGCACGTAACCTGTGTCACCGGCCGAATGACTCAGCAGCGACACGAGAATTAACATGGGTGTCAGCAGCCATGCCGGAGTCAGTTTCAGCATCCCCTTTAACATGGCCTGGATAAAGCCGGTGTGTTCCGCCACGCCGACTCCCAGCAGTGCGACAAGGACCACACCCAGCGGTGGAAACTCGACAAAGGTTTTGACCATGTTCGCCAGAAAATCAACAATCGCTTTGCCGCTCAACTGATCCACGACTTTGATCGGTGCGTTCGAGCGAGGATCAAATTCGATGAAAGCAACGGGGGCCAACAACTTTGAGGCAATCCAGACGATGCCAAGCGCCCACACAAACAGAAACGCCGGATCCGGCAATTTGTTACCGGCCCACTCGACCGCGTTCAGAAACCGCTGAGTCAGTCTGGATTCGGAGGCACCGGAGTTCACATCGGATGAATTCATGGGGCACCTGACTGAGCTGGGAGCTGAAAACCGGATCTTTGACAAATCCGAAGTCAACGGGAAGTCAAGGCCACACGCGGTGCAATTCGCTTGCCCTCTGCGGCGGCAATCAGATGTCCGGGCGCGTCTCAGTTTCAGTCGAAACTTGCCCTGAACTCAATGACGATTCCGGAATTCGACTTTGGCCTCAGAAGTGATCTTCCGGCGGCCGGGAATTCAAAGGGGAGCATATCCGTAGAATTACAGAAGAGCTTTACGAAGTCGCATTCATCAGGGCTGCGAACACGAGAAAACCACAGGCCGGCGTGATCGCTCGCTGGAACTGACCGAAACGTGGTTGTCGAATCCAGGTCATCCTGAGAATCGATCTCCGTCATGTTCCAGTGACTGCAAAGTTACGAATGCCGTCGGTTTACGGTCTAATACTCTCAGTGCCATATGTGCCTCCCGATCGAAAGACTTCATGGGCGCGGTTTACGAAGCATTTGAACGCGAACTCGCGCTTGTCCGAAAGGCCTGTGCCGACGATCCACGGCGCGAAATGATTCAACTTTTCCTTCTGGCGCTGGAGCGTGAGGAGCTTGTGTCGATCGGGTATCGCGAGTCGCTGATGCAGCGACGCATTGCCGCGATGCCACTGACAACTGAGGTCCGAGAGCTTCTCCGCCATTCGCTGGTCTGGATCTGGAAGGACGAGGAAATGCACACGATTTATATTCGTGGGGCAATTCTTAAGCTGGGAGGCTGGCGATTACGAATTCGGGCGATGCTGACTCAGGTTGCCGGAGGTATCGGAGGCTGGGCCGGATCGGTCATGCAGCACAGCCAATGGCGCCGCGCGCCGTTTTCGCGACTGACCGCAACGATGGTCACGGCGATCGGTGGTCTTGTCGGAAAGGTCCCGCCGGATGTCAAACAGCATCTGCAGCTGGGACCGTTCAGAAACTTCTGTGTCTTTAATATCGATGCTGAACAGACCGCTGCGGTCTGCTGGTATCGCATCGCCGAACTGGCTGCGTCTCAGCCGGATCTGAACGCATGCCTCGCTCGGGATTTCAAGAGAGTTGCCGAGGATGAAGACCGCCACTGCAAAGTCTTTGAGATTCTGGCCAATGCTCTGACTGACAAGGACACACTGGCTGACCATCAATCGGTGGAATCGCTGGTCGAACAGATTCGCGAGGTGGGTGAGGAGTTCCTTCCGCGCGAGCAGCGGCGTGTTTCAGTGACAGAAAACCCCATTGGCAGCGGGCAGAACGTACGAGTACTCCAATCCGGACGAAGAGAAGAAAAGCGTGTCTCATTCCGCCAGTTGCTGGATGAATGCGGCCTGCGCGATGCGATCAGCCGGCGCGCTGTGTTTCTGAATCGGCCCGCGGAACAACTGAAGATTGCCGTGAAGCCCACGTTCATGCTGGGCTATCATCGCAAGGATCTTTCGCCCGTCACGGATCCGGAACTCGTCGACGAACTTACGGCGTATCTGCGTGAACTGGGATGTTCCGACATCGCCCTGGTTGAAGGACGAAATATCTACGATCGTTTTTTTCAGCACCGGACCGTGAGAGAAGTCGCAGACTACTTTGGTTTCAGGTCACAGAATTATCGAGTCGTTGATACGGAAGAGGATCAGGTCCAGCACAAATACTCGCGCGGAATGGCGCAGTACACGATTGCGAAGACGTGGCGGGATGCCGACTTTCGGATTTCATTTCCAAAGCTGCGCAGCCATCCGATCGAAATGGCATTGCTGTGCGTGGGGAACATCGAATGGGTTGGGGGCCGGTGCGACGAATACCTGTTCCTCGAACGACAAGCCGATCGCGCCACAGCAGTCATGATGCTCCTGAATGATTTCCCGCCGCATTTCGGAATCGTGGACGCTTTTGAAAACGTACCGGACGGACTGGTGGGCGTGATGGGATGTCGAAACCCCATCCATCCAATGAGGTTCTATGCCGGCCCCGATGCATTGGCTGTCGATACCGTGGCGTTGCGGCACACCGGTGTCGAGCAGTTTGAATCATCCAGCCTGCTGCGAAGCACCGCGCAGTGGTTTGGAGGTGCTGCAAACCGCATTGAAGTCGTTGGTGAGGATTCTCCGATCAGGAACTGGCGTGGGCCTTATCACAACGAGTTGCGGTCTCTGCTGAGTATGATGGCCTACCCGGTCTACGTGATGGGCAGCGGTCGTGGTTCGCTGTTCGTTCCTCAGATGGATCAGCAGGCATTCCCGTACATCACCCGGGAAGGACTGCTGCTGAAGTCGACCCGTCGGGCGATCCGCTGGCTGCTGGGATTGAATGTGCGGAGTTCAGGGGTATGAGCAACACATGACTCGACGAGTCGTGATTATCGGAGCTGGAATCGGCGGGCTGGCGTCAGCAATACGGCTGGCGCAGCACGGTTGTCAGGTCACGATCATTGAAGCACGCCAGTCTGCCGGCGGTTTAGCATCCGGTTTTGAACTGAAGGGCTTTCATTTTGACTCAGGACCCTATGTTCTGCTTGATCGTCCCGGCCTGGAATGGGCCTTCCGGCAACTGAAACTCGAGCCCGACGATCACCTTCGGCTACAACGAATCGCAGACGTTCTTGAAGTTGATGCCGGTTCGCAGCAGCCTGTCAACATTTACGATTCGTTTGAGAGAACAGCTGCCGGATTTGAATCGCGTTGGCCGGGGTCCGGAGAGGTTTACCGACGCTACATCGACCGAACGGCCGCGATCTACCAGCGACTTCAGCCGCTGCAGTGGAAATCACATCCGGGGTTACTGGATATTGTTCGAAGCGGAGCATGGCGCGACGTGCCGTTCGTCCTGCGATCTCTGGGTTCCATTCTCAAATCGTCTCGACTGCCGGATTCGGTCGTGCAAGCGCTCGGCATCTGGACACATGTGGCCGGTCAGCCGGCCGATGCAGCACCATCCCCGCTGGCATTGGTCGCGTCGGTCATTCATCGCGTCGGAGCGTGTTATCCACATGGCGGCATCGCGATGATTCCGGAACTCCTGTTCAAAGCCGCGATCAATGCTGGTATTGAATTCCGCTTCAGCAGCACAGTTCGTCGCATTCGCTGCAAGGATCGCACAGTGACCGGAGTCGAAGTCGATTCGGAGATATTGCCTGCCGACGCGGTGGTTTCCAACGCTGGTCTTGCGACTTACTCCACATTGCTGGACGCCGAAGGTCAGGTGGCCCTGAACAATCGAACTCGACGATATTTCAAACAGCTTCCGCTGCAGTCGCCGGGTGTGTGTGCGTACCTCGCGGTAAAGGGAAAACCAGCGGCACCCTATCTGCGTTTTCGGCTGCGCGATGAACTTGATGGCTGCCGACTGCTGATCACTCCCGGCGTGCTTGACTCTTCGCTTGAGCGAGATGGCTGGTATCCCGCTCGCCTGATTGCCCCGATGGACCACACACGTGCTGACTCGGGCGGCGAAGCAGGGCAGCGTGCGTTTCTGCATCGTGTTGTCGAAAAGGAGCACTGGTGGAGAGCGCTGTTCGATGAGGCGCGTGTGCTGGAGACTCGTATTCCCAACGAATGGGGAAGCCGTTTTCATCTGCACCACAACAGCATGAACCCGGTCATGACTTCTCGGTTCATGCTGGCCGGTCGAGTCGCACACCGGAGTCCGTGGATTCGCAACCTCTACCTTGCAGGAAGTGCGACGCACCCTGGTCAATGGGTCAGCTTTTGTGCGGTCAGCGGAATTCTCGCTGCCGATTGCCTGTTGGCAGATGCGGGAGTCGGGAAATGACTGACAACGAATCGCTGCTGGCGACGGGCCGCATTCGACTGAGCAATGGAAAGTACCTGCGAATTGCTCGACTCGGTCAGGGTCCGCCAATCGTTTTTCTGCACGGGTATCCAGAGAACCTTCAGATCTGGAGCCGCATGGCACCGCTGCCAGAGGGGTGAAGTCTGCTCGTCGTCCGGCACGGCATCACCCTCGACATAACGCGCATTCAGCAGCCCCGTATATTCGGGCAGCGCCCGGTTAAACCCGGC
>JANNGQ010000704.1:0-5250 GCA_031403975.1 Planctomycetota bacterium | reverse complement strand
CGAGGCGCACGTCGAGGATTGCTGCATCTGGTTGGCCGCAATTGCTGCCACGATCGGGATCATCACGAGTGTCGTGGGATTGGTGTTGATTCGCAGCTCCGCAGGTCGATTCCGAGGGTCGTACCGTTTGAGCATTGGAATAGTGCTCAATTTATTGGCCGTGCTCGCAGTGTTCTGCGCGTTTTGGGTGCGCGGGCTGCTGAGTGGTCCAAACGCCGTGTAACAAATCCAGGGGAATTCACATTGGCATGATGTTCGCAACCAAGCATCAATCCAGCGAACGGATCGGATGATGAAAGGCCAACCTGCCGCTCAGCAACAGACAGCGAACGACGACGTCCGTAACATCCACGAAACGACCTGTTGCGTCGTTGGTGCCGGCCCAGCGGGCGCGGTGTTGGCACTGCTGTTTGCCTGACATCCGCTGATGAAACAGATCGACGAAGACGGACAGCGAATTCGCCAGGAAGACCGGGAGCAGGGGGCCGCATGATCATTTTGGACACTGATCATCTCACCGTGCTCAAGTATGCCAGGGACGATCGATTTGCCCGGTTAGCCCAGCGAATGGCTGACTCAGCGGATCAGGATTTCGCCACCACAGTGATCACCCTCGAAGAACAGCTTCGCGGTTGGCTGGCTCAGATCAATCGATTCCAGGAACCCGTCAAACAAATCCCGGCCTACGCAGCTAGCCGGTCTTATTGAGTTCTTCAGCTACTGGACAATCCTGCCATTCGATGCCACTGCCGCCCAGAAGTTCACCGAGATCCGACAACAGAAAACAAAGACTGGAACAATGGACCTCAAGATCGCAGCAGTTGCAGTCGCACAGAATGCCATGCTGCTGACCGCCAACACCCACGACTTTGAAAAAATCCCTGGCCTGAAGCTGTCAGACTGGATCAGCTAGTTCGTGTGCGATTTGAAACGCGAAGTTGTTGAATATCCCTTCCCCTCCGAAATCGGGAGAGTAGACGGCCGAAAGGCCATGGCGTAGAGATAAGAAGAAAACGCTCGACAGACCAGTTTGCGCCAGCCCATCGAGCGTTCATCTTGCGACAGATTTGTCGCTTTCCTACAGCGTCTCCGCTTCGACCTCTGCTACGAAGCGATTGGCGTCTCCGGCAAGGAACGCGGCGATCACACTGAACACGGCGTCACTGAAGCCGCCAACGTTCAGAATGTCGCTTCGCTCCGGAGCCTGCGTCGTCTGGTTTGGCTGCAGATCGATGCAGATCAACTTCGGCCCCGTGATGTCGCCACCCTGGAGTCGAACCTGGTTCTGCACGAACTTCTGCCATTCCGTCACGACACCTGACGAACCGTTCGTACCATAGAAGTACGACCGGCCTTGGTAGACCCAGCTTTCCAGGTCGCTGACCAGCACGACTCCCGCGAACTTGCGCTTCGCGTAGTCCGAGTTGGCCTTGCGGATCGGCAACGAACAGTCCGTTCCGCCTCCGCCAAACTTTGCCAGACGGTCGGCAAGGCTCAGAATAGAGTCGGACGGATCGACTCGGACGTCGAACGCCTGAGTATCGAACGGAATTACAACGCTGTCCGGGTTTCGACGCAGTAGGGCTGCCGCGACGAGAGCCGCAACGTCAACACATCGCATCTTCGTTGTGGAACCTCGCCCGCGGTGTCCCGTGATCGGCGACTGCATCGAACCCGAAACGTCCAGACCGATCACGACCGGTCCCGTCAGTTCCGGAACGTTTCCACATGCAATCTCCGCTGCCTTGCGTAAGGCGGACTTGATCGCCTGAGGAACCTCATCCGATGCGTTCAGGTACGCAGCGAAGTACTGGTACGGGAACTGACGTGACCGACGGATTTCATTCTCATCCGCCAGCCGGTCAGCGACCGCCTGCACCATCGCTGCGTTCTCAAACACGCCATGCCGCTGCAGAGTATTCAAGTTCATCCGCAGCGCCTGTGGACCCATTGTCCGCGCGATCGCTGCCCACACCAGCGGACCCTTCGCAGTGTCCGCCAGAAGGTCCCACCGTGCGTGCAGTGCCGGGCGATTCTCATCGCCTGAAGCGCTTTGCAGCAGTGCGACCTGCTGTTCAGCTGTCTCGGCCGTGCGGAACGCGACCAAAAGCCGGACCTGTTCTGGCAGATCGACTTCTGTCGCCGGCGCCCACATCGACAGCACCTTGTCTGTCAGCCAGCCGAAGATGGCGCGCCGAGCGTTGTCGGTCGGTGTTGGCCGTGCCATCCGCAGGACGTCCCGCAGGCTCGGATCATGACCAATCGATGCCGACAGCAGCTTTTCCGGTGAGGCCGTATTCAGCCACCGCTGGAATGCCCGCTGCAGCGAGCTCGACAGGCTCTTCTTGCCGAACTGGCCCGAGCGGATCATTTGGAACAGCGTCCGCAGTACCCGGCCGTTGTCGATGACTCGATCGAAGACCTGATGGAACAGAACCGTGTCGCGTGCGGCAACCGTCGCCGTCAGGGCGGCCGGCATGTCCTTCAGATACGCTCGTTCGCGGCTGTAGACCGCCAGCTTCGCAAGGAAAACATTATCGTTCACCTGCGCAATCAGCGACTTCAACGTATCGAGCTGCGCTTCAGCGTCAGCGTAAAACGTACCATTGAAGCAACCCGTCGCTGCGAACTGAGCAAGCGCCTGCTTTGGCTCCAGTGCGTAGGCTGGTCCGCCCGCTTCGTTACGGACAGTTGCCCGCGGCAACAGTGCCTTGAGGCTCGAAAAGAGAGACTTGTTAGCCATGGTGAGAGTCCTCCTTTCGAGGACAAGACAACGGAGCGCGCAGCCAGCACCATGCTGGTAACGCGAAAGCATGAAACCACCGATCCGACGAAGGGCGAGCAGAGGGGCGTTAGTGAATAGCCCCTTGAGGAGGAGATGGAGTCCACTCGGGCAGTCGGATCACGAAGATCAGGTCTGTCCGGGACGTCAGCTGCTGTCGAATTCTGCTCGATTCAAATTTCAACCGCGTGACCGCGGCGGCGATTGTCCTTTTGGCGAACGTCAGACATTCAACCGCAGGAAAGGTTCACGAAGACAGATCCAGCGAAGAAAGGTCAGAGCGGCCTGATCCCATTCGGGACTGGGGATTGCGAGCCCCACGGCCTGGTGGCATGGACTCCGAACCGGCAGCTGGATGTGTACGTTGTATTTATTCTGAACATGATGAGGCACCAACAAGGCAAACCGTTGTGGGTCTGCGAGGAATGCGATTCCTGTAAAAACACTCGACGAAGTTGTGGCCAGAGATCCGGCCCGTTCTGTTTCAAGCGGGCCGGGCGGGATTCGAACCTGCTAAGCCATGTACTCCGATCCGGCAGTCAAGTGTGTTTTCAATCTCCCGACGAAGGGATGATCAGAGAGCGCCCTCGCGGGCTTCTGATGCGTTACCGTTACGCCACTGGCCGTTGCCGGACAGTCAGGATTCGAACCTGAAAACTCAGATTCATGGACTCCAATCGAGCAGTCGGGATTTTTCAAAACGGATTGACGAAGTTGTGGCCAGAGGTTTGCGTTGCTCTACAGTCATAGTTACGGGTAGTCCCCGCCGACAGCTGGATCGATGGCTTGTTGTATTCATGAAAGGCCCCAACGAAGTTTCGCCGAGACATCGTGCCTTGCGGCACACCGTTACAGGGTGTGGATGGAGTCCCGACAGGCAGTTGAGGTTTGAGGTGGACACAACCAACGAGGGATTGGTTCAGACGGGACATTGGAAAGATGTAATCCGAACTGGCAGTTGGCCGTGAATAGACGCACGACCAATCCGGCATCCATGCCGATCGGTGCCCGGAGTCGAACCCACTTTTTATTCTGGCGGCGTCATGGCTCATCAATGCAGAGCTTGTCATTTAGCATCAATGGACCATTCGAGGTGAAAACGAAAAGCTGCTTTGCAGGCAGTCGCCTTACCATATGGCTCCAGCGCCGTGTTGTTTCTGTCTGGTCACACGTCTCCTCCCTTAACGGTCGGCGGCATGACGTAATTGTCCTCGTCAGGAGTTGAACCTGATCTACGACCTTCGCAGAGTCGCGTGCTGTCCCTCACACTCCAAGGACCTATTGAGAATAGCTCGTCAAGGAGTTGAACCTTGTCTTGCGGTTTCGAAGACCACCGTGTATCCATCACACTCACGAGCCGAATTGAACATACTACCGCCCTGCGCTCGGACCATTTTTATGGTCCGTGCTCGGTTGCTCCCGCACCGAGGAATCGAACCAGCAAGTGCCGACGCCGACCGATGAGGGAGGATGAAGTCCGCACGCGGTAGACGAAATGCAGTTCGAAGGCAGTCATGCATCCTCCACACTCGCAGGGCATCTGCGCTATTCATTAAAGAGCCGACGACTGGATTCGCACCAGCATGATTCCGTTTACAAGACGGACGCCTTTCTCAGTCGAGCCACGTCGGCAATGTTGGTTCAAAGGTGACCGAGCGGAATCGAACCGCTGCCAAACAGATTCACAGTCTGTCTCCGGAAACCAGCACCGGACCCGGCCACAGCGGAAGGAGCGGGAGTTGAACCCGCAAGACGTTTTCACGTTCGACCGGCTTCCAACCGGTTCCCGTCGCCAATCGGGTGGCCCTTCCGTAACTCATTGGCCCAACCAGGATTCGAACCCGGAATGCCCGGGTAGAAGCCGGGTGTGATTTCCATTTCACCATCAGGCCGTTCATCAAGCGGAAGGCAAGGGATTCGAACCCTCAAGGCCCAAAGGCCGCGCGGTTTAGCAAACCGGCCCGGCAAGCCATATCCGGCTGCCTTCCGTTTCAGTGGACCTGATGGGAGTCGAACCCATCACACCAATGTTGCAAGGATCAGTCGCCTCCAGCGGCTGTCAGGCCCAGTTAAACAGGTCCGCCCGGGATTTGAACCCGATCCTCGTCCTTACCACGGACGTGTGCGGCCAAAACACCTGCGGACCTTTGTGTGGCTACCGCGGCCCGAGCCTTTATCCTCCCTGTCGGTCGGCGGCCGGGCCTTGCTTCTCGGATGGAGTTGAACCATCTTCTCCTGCATGTCGGGCAGGTGTCGTCGCCGTTGGACCACGAGATCGCGTTGTCAGTGACCGAGGTGGGAGTCGAACCCCACAGAATCACGAGGCTCTCGACCTCGTCGCTTTTCCTGTTCCGAACCACCTCCTCTTCGGTCACCACAACGGGATCGCGGAGACGAAGGACGGCGGCAAGACCTGGGCGAACTTGCCGGTGGGCGAGGACGCCATGGGCATGGCGGCGACTGATGAC
>JANNGQ010000703.1:0-3530 GCA_031403975.1 Planctomycetota bacterium | reverse complement strand
TCTGAGCTTTGAAAGGGTTCAGAGTGCCTGTGACTCAGCTACAACGTTGTCTACTTCACAAGCTGCCGTTTTTACAAAGTCAGGATTTCAAAATACGGTATCCGCTCGTTGCGGGCCAGGGAAATTTCGGGTCCATTATGGGGCTGCGAGCTGCTGCCGCGCGTTACACGGAAGCGAAGGTGACTCGCCTGGCCGAGAACCTCATGAACGAGTTGCGGTTTCAGACGGTCGACATGAGACCAACATACGACGCCGCCGATGAAGAGCCCGTAATCCTGCCGGCTCGATTCCCCGCGCTGCTCGTCAACGGATCGCAGGGCATCGCCGTGGGGATGGCGACGAACATGCCGCCCCATAATCTCGGGGAGTGTATCAAGGCCTGCGTCCACCTGATCGAGAATCCCGACGCGACCGTCGCCCAGCTGATGAGATTCATCAAGGGCCCCGATTTCCCGCTCGGAGGCCGCATTGTGACTGATCGGACTGAGCTGAAGGAGATGTACGAAACCGGGCGCGGATCCATCAAAGTTCGCGGCGAATGGAAGTTCGGCCAGCAGGGCAAGAAGCAGGACACAAGCCGGATTATCATCAACACGATTCCGTACGGCGCGACGACGGGACCGCTGATGGCTGAGAT
Source organism: Planctomycetota bacterium (assembly GCA_031403975.1). Lineage (GTDB taxonomy): Bacteria > Planctomycetota > Planctomycetia > Planctomycetales > Planctomycetaceae > SXXK01. Next base: position 2,893 of record JANNGQ010000703.1, on the reverse strand, counting down.
CGGTGAACTCATCGCTGCCCGCAAACTGCCTCAGCTGGAATCGGTCAACGACGAGACAAACGACGAGAACGGCCTTCGGATTGCCATCGAGCTGAAGCCGAATGCCGACGCAGCGGCCGTCATGGCCTATCTCTACAAACACACATGCCTCGAACAGAACTTCGGCTACAACTCCACCTGTCTGATTCCGAACGATCATGGACTGACGGTTCCGCGTGTCCTCAGTCTGAAGGAATTGCTGCAGCATTATCTGGACTTCCGGCATGGAACTGTCCGCCGCCGCCTGGAATACCAGTTGGAACAGCTGCGGAAGCGGATTCACATCCTTGAAGGCTTTGCAATTGTCTTCGACGGGCTGGAGCGGGCTCTGAAACTCATCCGCGCCAGCGACGGGAAAAAGGATGCCGCAACGCGGCTCATGGTCGAGTTTCCGCTGGATGAACAGCAGACCGATGCGATTCTCGAACTTCAGCTGTATCGCATTTCAAAGCTGGAGATCGGTCGTATCCGCGAGGAGCTGGCTCAGAAGAAGGCTGAGGCGGCCGGCATTGAAGCGATTCTGAAATCCAAGACAAAGATGTGGAAGCTGATCACGTCTGAGCTCGAACAGATCGCCACAGACTTCGGAGACGGTCGTCGCAGCGAACTTGGCTCCGCGGAGGAAATTGTCGAATTCGATCCGCAGGCCTACATCGTCAGAGAGAACACGAATGTCGTTGTCACAAAGGACGGCTGGATCAAGCGCGTCGGGCAGCTCAGCAGTGTCCTGAAAACGCGAGTCCGTGAGGGCGACTCGGTGCTCACGGTCGCACCAGGCAGTACCCTGGATCATGTCGTCTTTTTCTGCTCGGACGGCATTGCGTACACACTCCCGATCGATCAGCTGCCGGTGTCGTCCGGTTACGGGGAACCATTGGCCAAGCGTGCAAAGATGAAAGATGGTGTCAGTGTTGTCTCCGCGCTGACGACCGATCCGCGATTCGTGACTTCACTCGATGAAGCTGGCGACGGTACAGGGCCGACACTGCTGATTGCGACCAGAAACGGTCAGATCATGCGATTGCCGTTTGAGTCATTCCGAACGCCGTCGACGAAGGCCGGTCGCAAGTTCTGCCGACTCGGGAAGACCGATCAGGTCGCATACGTACAACTCGCGACAGAAGCGGAAACGATGTTCATGGCTTCCCGCCGGGCCCGCGTCCTGCACTTTGCCATTGAAGAAGTCCCCGTACTCGGCGGAGCGGGAAAGGGCGTGCGAGGGATCAAACTGGAAGCCGGTGATGAACTGCTCGGCGTTGTGCAGCTGTTACGGCCTGGCGATACACTGCGAGTCCGTAATGACAACGACAATGTGCTGAGCTTCGGTCAGACCAAGTACCAGGTGACATCCCGCGGTGGTCGCGGCGTCAAGACCAGTTCGAGGACCGGATTCACAGAACTTATTCATCCGGATATTCAGCTCGTCGACTGGAGCGAACTCGGCGGCGTCGGCGATGGGTGAACAGGAACGGTAGCCGGATTCGTAAGAATTCGGAGGCCGGCCGCTCTATCCGTGAAGGATTTTTAGGCAGGGAAAAGGTCACGTTCGTGAAAGCCGTCCCGTCGGGACTCAATCGCTTTCATTCTGGCAGCTTCTGCGCCTACAAAAGCCAACGATTTATCGATTAAAGTCAGGAAGCAGTTCAATGGCATCGGTTACGAAATCCACTTACACCGGAGAGGACATCGAGGTCCTCGAAGGTCTGGAGCCTGTCCGTCGGCGACCGTCGATGTACATCGGTGGCGTTGATTCCAGAGGACTGCACCATCTGCTGTGGGAGATCGTGGACAATTCCGTCGACGAATTCCTCGCCGGAGAATGTGACCGGATCACGGTGACTCTGCATAAGGACGGCAGTTCCTGCACGGTTCAGGACAACGGACGGGGCATCCCGGTCGACAAGCACCCCAAGATGAAGAAGTCGACGCTGGAAGTCATCCTGACGACTCTGCACTCCGGCGGAAAATTCAGCGATAAGAACTACTCCCGCAGTGGAGGACTGCACGGCGTGGGCTCATCCGTGGTGAATGCGTTGTCTTCGGAACTGATCGCGACTGTGCATCGTGACGGGCATGAATGGATGCAGACTTTTCATCGGGGCAAGCCGTCCGGTCCGATGCAGAAGGTCCGTCCGTTCCGGGGCCGCGGAACGACAATCTTCTTTCGGCCGGACGATGACATTTTTCGCCGGACGCAGCTGAACAGCGAAACGATCCGTCAGCATCTGGAAGACATCTCATATATTCACGGCGGACTGACCATCGTGTTTCATGACGAGCCGAAAAATGAAACTCACGAGCTGCATCATCCGGAGGGCATCGTCGCCTATATAGAGAAAGTCACCACAGACGCCGGCCAGAAGTCAGTTCACGAGCAGTTGTTTTCTGTCACAAAGGACGACCGGGACGCCAGAGTCGAAATCGTTCTGCGATGGACAGATTCAACCGATGAGCACGTCCGCAGTTATGTGAACGGCATCCGGACTCACGCCGGCGGAACGCATGAAAACGGTCTGAAGACGGGAGTCGTGAAAGCGGTCCGCAATTACATGGACGTCCACGATTTCAAAGCTCGCGGAGTCACGATTACTGCCGACGACATCCGGGAAGGCACCTTCGCCAAGGGCGTGCGCTTGTTCGCGTTCGACAGCGAGGCGGAGCTCGTCAAGCTCGCCCGATCGGCGCCGGGCGCCCAAGTGTTCTGCCGCATCTACTTCGAGAGCGCCGGCGCCGAATGGCCGCTGTCCAAGAAGTTCGGCTGCAGCCTCGACATGGCCGCCGACCTCCTGGTCAAGGCGCGGGAGCTCGGGCTCGATCCGCACGGGGTCTCGTTCCATGTCGGCTCGCAGCAGAC
>JANNGQ010000702.1:0-4322 GCA_031403975.1 Planctomycetota bacterium | reverse complement strand
GTCCAGTGCATGTTGTGCCTGTTGGAAGTTAAAGGATTTTTGATGGGTATCCATCATTTGCCTGATTTTGTCGTTACACAGATTTCCAATGCTGCCTTCGTGCGGTCCACCACAGTCGGTCGTGCTGTTCCTCCGTTTCGCTGTCGAAGTGGAATCGGGTCACTGCGTGGACCATCCCGCCTCCGATCATCAGCGACAGAATTGTCGATGTGAGATCCATGATGGCCGTTATGCCATAGTCCGCCGGGGTCAGGCAATGTGTGTATAAAGGCAGCAGCAGCACCGACGCGATACGCGACATGATCTGCCCGATCGCGTAGATCGACGAATGCTTCAATAGATCGCGCAGCGGTTTCATGAGTTCTCGGTTCAACAGCAATTCAGAGATCACAGTCCTGAACCTATCCGCCATATTGCAGCCACGTGCCGCGGAAAAAGCCTGGCTGTGGAGGGTTGCGGAAACGCTACGTCGGAATCTCAAACGCCAGGCGATGATGCTCCGCTGCAGCGCAACGTGCCGGATAGTCAACTGCCGGAAGAATCGGTCAGGACGGTCGTGCGGGCTGAATTGATGCGCTGCAGTGCAGGCTGGGCATTCCTGCACGATTTGTGCTCAGGTGCCGGCAGGGAAGACGGAGCGATCGCCTGACTACGTTGAACCGAGGCTCATCGTGACAGTTTTGAGTTCCGTGTAATTCGCCAGACCCGCTGCGCCGAGTTCCCTGCCGATGCCGCTCATCTTGAAACCGCCGAACGGGGCGGCAGCGTCGAAGACGTCGTAACAGTTGACCCAGACAGTACCGGCGCGCACATGGGCCGCCACTTGATGAGCCTTCTGGAGATCACGTGTCCACACAGCCGCAGCGAGACCATAGCAAGTGTTGTTGGCACGGTTTGTGACTTCGCGGATATCTTTGAACTTGAGGACGCTGAGTACCGGCCCGAAGATCTCTTCCCGGGCGATGTCCATATTGTCTGTGACATCAGTAAACACCGTCGGCTCGACAAAATACCCGCGATTGCCGAAGCGCTTGCCGCCAGTCACGCAACTGGCTCCCTGAGCATTCCCCCGGTCGATGTAACCCAGAATCTTGTCGAACTGAGCCTTGTCGACCTGAGGACCCTGCTGAGTCTCAGTATCAAACGGATTGCCGAGGACTCGCTGACTGGCGCGCTTCACGATGCGGTCGACAAACTCATCATGCACCGATTCTTCGACGAACAGGCGGCTGCCGGCACAACAGCACTGGCCCTGATTAAAGAACAGTCCGAATTCCGAACCCGCGACGGCGGCGTCCAGATCTGCATCGGCGAACACAATATTGGGGCTCTTGCCACCGAGCTCAAACGTCAGCCGCTTCAACGTCTCGGCCGCATCGCGCATGATGATTTTTGCCGTCGCACCTTCGCCGGTAAACGCGATCTTATCGACCTGAGGATGCCGGACGATTGCTGCGCCTGCCGTCGGGCCGTACCCCGGAACGACATTGATGACGCCTGGAGGGAATCCGGCTTCCAGGGCGAGTTCGGCCATGCGCAGGCAACTGAGCGGAGTCTGTTCAGCAGGCTTCATCACGATCGTATTACCGGTTGCCAGGGCCGGACCCCATTTCCAGGCAACCATCAACAGTGGAAAGTTCCACGGAATAATCTGGCCACAGACACCGATCGGTTCGCGCCGCGTGTAGCAGAAATAGTCGCCACGGATCGGAATCGTGTCGCCGGTGATCTTGTCGGCCCAGCCGGCGTAGTAACGGAAACAGTCCACCACCAGCGGCAGGTCGGCCGCTCGGGAATCGTTGATCGGTTTTCCGTTGTCGAGTGTTTCGAGAGCGGCGAGTTCATCCAGATGCTGCTCGACAAGATCCGCCAGCTTATTCAGCAGCCGACCGCGGTCGCGGGCATCCATCCGGGACCACGGTCCAGTCTCAAACGCCGCACGAGCTGCATGCACGGCCAGATCGACGTCGGCCGCGTCTCCCTCAGCGACTTCACAGATGACTTCTTCTGTAGCCGGATTCATCGTGCGGAATGTCTTGCCGCTCACGGACGGTCGGAATTCATCACCGATCAGAATTCCGGACTGGCGGATTCGCGGGGCGGCAAATTTGTTTGTCTCGACGGCGATCGACATACAGATGCTCCTCTGTGATGTTCAGGATTGTTGAGCGAACCGCTTCAGGAACGCACAAGTATGCCAACGCAAAGAAAAAATGCGACCATCGAACGATCGAAAATTCCGCGAAGCAGGGCAGGGCCGCCTCTCGACCGACACTGACGACCGTTGTCTGAGAGTCGTCCATATCCGACCTGGCCGCGGATTGTGAACTTCAAATCTGCAACCCACTTCTGAGCACTCATTCACTCACCTGTCGCCGGTCTGATCTCAATCCACGCTCCAATCCGGTTCAGGTCCACATCCTGCATGCAGGCAAGTAGGTTATGCTTCAGCATAACGCTCCTCATTACGTTGGGTCCTTACGACGCGTCGACAAAGGCGCCAGCACGCAACCAATCAACAGATCGCCGGCACGAAACGGTTCCCGGGATGCGTCAGCCATCTGCTTCGCGTAAGGCCATCCGAAAGTATCCTTCTAAACCGTCGCCAGCAGCTCCCGCGTTTCGCGGCGAGCGTGGTATCGGCGGCCAGAAGGCTCAGATAATCCGCAGCCGACATCGGCAGGAATCCCTAGTTGCTGCAGCCGTTTCATCCGGCTGCCACTGCTCATCCCGCCGCAGATGACACAGCATCAACCAGCGACGAGCCACCTCATTGTCGTCCCACTCGGCCACCACATCCGGACGAGACCTCAAAACAAGGTGAATATGGTTCGACAGGATTGCCTGACAAAGCAAGTCGATGCCAACGTACCGAGCCTGCTGCACCAGCTGCTCATCGATCCACACCTTGCGATGATCGTAATTCTTCCCGCTGAACTGATCATCTCCCGGCAGAAAACACCGCCGCACCGTGCGGTTCATCACGTGCACAATCGCAACCTCATCCGCCGCAAACACTTCGACACGCGCCATCCGAGCCATCACGTCACCTCAACAATCCACGCACTTGTCAACAAAATGCTGTGTCCCGTCTGTTGTCGGTGTCCCCGTTCTCCATTCGCGAGCTGAAAATTCCGGTCTGAGCGATTCACTGAACCAATTCCTCAGTGTGCGGACTCTGATCGCAGCGAGTCACTCCCAGCGACTCAACTGGTGCAATTCTTCTGACGGTCCGGGAATTCTCTGACACAGGCGCTGACCTGCAGCGTCTTCTCAGTGACATTTGCTGCAGTGCTGCCGCAGGATTTCCGGACGTGTGCGAGTCCGACAAGGTTTCCTGTGATTTCCGCCACTGAACTTGCTCGACTTTGGGAACAGCATGCAGCCGGGCTGCTGCTTCTGGCCCGAGCGCGATGTGAGTCGGGTGAGGATCATGTGCAAGAGGCGTTTGTTCGACTTGCGGTTCAGCCGACAGTTCCGGAAGTCCCGGTGGCGTGGCTGGCACGAGTGGTCAGGAATCTGGCAATCAGCCAACTTCGATCGGATCAGCATCGCCGGATCCGGGAGGAGAAAACGTCGCGAGAGCGACCAGAGTGGTTTAGGCCGCAGGTCGAGTCTCTCGCAGACGAACTGCAACCTGATGACGTTCAAACGAGCCTTTCCGGACTTGATCCGGCTGCACGCGAGATCGTGGTGGCTCATTTGTGGAATGGACTTAGTTTTCGACAGATCGCTTTGGCTTTCGATATTTCACCGTCAATGGCACATCGGCGTTATGTGGACGCACTTGAGCGATTGCGGCAGAGTCTTGGTGTTCAGAGGACAGAAAGATGAACTCGTTCTCCGCTGATCAGAAATCTGATTCGGGTGATGAACCTGCGGACAGTCTGAATCCTGAATTGGTTGATCTGGAATCGCGACTGCTGTTGATGCAGCCTCAGCGATCCAGCGTTGGCCCGTCCGAAATGCTCTACAAGGCTGGTTGGGCTGCTGCTATAGCGCAAGTGTCGTCCTCTCGATCATCGTGGGTAAGAAGATCCCGCTGGCAAGCCTTTCTTGGCGGACTTGTTTCTGGAACGGCCATGACGTTAGTGACTGTGGGCGGATTGTTCTTACAGTCGCGAGGTTCTGGCGCACCGGTCATTGCCAACTCGAATACAACGCCAGCGATCATAACTCCTTCCCGCACGGGAGTGTCGCTGACTTCAAATGAGTCACTTCTTTCGGATGAGATGCACTGGCCGAATCCTTCAATGGACACAATGGATGAATCAGCGCTCAGCATTGCCGCTCGTCGGCAATGGCAGATGACGTCGACGGAC
>JANNGQ010000701.1:0-3236 GCA_031403975.1 Planctomycetota bacterium | reverse complement strand
CGGCGTGAACCAGCGCAATCGGAGCTGTCCGTCGTCAGGATGGATGAAAGCAGTCTCAGAGAGATTCAACTCCGCAGCGATGAGCTGCATCCAGTCGGATTCACGGGTTGCCTCCAGCAGACAGACCGCGGCAGGATTCCCTGTAAACGGCTTTGATGCGAAGGCGTCGACATGAAAAAGCGGTATGGCGGACAGAGATGGCAAGTGGTTTTGATCCGGCGTCGTTGTCAGGTTTTGTCTGCCACTGATCATGGGCCCCACACGACTCATGAATCGTGTCGGATGTTCGATCTTGTGAACGATAGGGTTCCCGGTGCTGACAGGATAGAAGTCGCTCTGGATTCCCGTAATGAAACAGCACGTCGAATCCGTTATCTTCCGTGTGAAGAGAAACTCCGCGGCCGCGGGGTTCGCGGGAGAATCCGGTGATGTCAAAATTTGCTGTCATTCTGCCGGCCGCGGGCAAGAGTACGCGGTTCACCGGTTTTCAGCGTCGAAAACCCTTTGTCGAACTCCACGGGCGACCGGTCTGGGTACGAACGGCTGAGCATTTCATAAATCGTCCGGATGTATGTCAGACGATTCTCGTCGTAGCCGCCGAGGATCTCGAATGGTTCCGGGACGATTTCAAAGCGATCCTCGGATTTCTGAGAATCACCGTTGTTACAGGCGGAACATCACGGGCGGAAAGCGTCAGAAATGGCCTTCAGGCAATTACGGAACCCGCGGACTTTGTGGCCGTTCACGATGCCGCACGACCGATTCTGCTGCCGAAGTGGATTGATCAGATTTTTGCGGCAGCGGAGATTCACAAGGCAGCGATTCCCGGACTGACGATCCACAGCACCGTCAAGAGGATATTCGACGATGGCACAATCTCAGAAACGGTGGACCGAGCCGGTCTGGTGCAGGCTCAAACGCCGCAGGTATTTGAGCGCACACTGCTTCACACGGCTGTCGCCGCCTGTCGAAATCTGGCGTCAGCAACCGATGAAGCATCTTTGATCGAAACACTTGGCCACCCGGTTCACGTCATCGATGGCTGGCCCATGAACATCAAGATCACGACAAACGAGGACTTTCGTCTGGCCGAGCTGTTTGTCCGAGCATTGATCTGTACCGAAGTGAGAATCTGAATCATGCGTGCGATCTCCATTCTCTGTCCGTCCTGCGGAACTGCGCTGAAGCTGAGGGATACCAGCCTGGTCGGCAAGAAGGCCCGGTGTCCGAAATGTCAGCATCGGTTTGTGCCGACTTCGCCCGATGTGGACGAGGCACCGCTGGAGCTGGTCGAAACGCCGGTAAGACGTTTGACTCCGATGGTTGGCACGTCGGCACGATGGGTGCCGGATGACGTACCGGTGTTGGCTCCGGGCGACGGAATTAACGGCCACGCTGCATGTTTGCCATTTGGAACCGAGGAATCTGGTGGTCATCTGACGTCCATTCCGGCAGCCGGCGTGAATTCAGCCGCAGCGGCAGGAGACTCAGAACGGGCGTTCGTACTCTCGACGGACGCTGATATGGAGAGAATTGCTGATCGTGTCTCCTCCGGCCGCAGCAGGACAAGCAAGACCGGATCGTGGCTCAGGGCCGTAACAGTCTCCCTCGTTACCATTCTTGCGATAGCCGGATTCCTGTTCTCACGCAGCCCGGGCATCGACTCACGGACAAAGAACTTCGGACCTGCAGCGAACTTTGGCTGGGAGGTCGAACAGGCCCGACAAGTCGCGTCGAATGAATCGGCAGAAAGTCTGAGCCCGACTTCTGGCAAGAACATACCGCTGAACTATCTGCCGTTTACTCCGCACGTCCTGTGCCATATGAGGCCGATGGAATTGTGGAAGAATGATCGCTCCACAGGTGAGTTCCAGGCGATGCTGGGCCATCTGGGGCTATGGCTGAAGGAACAGATTTCACACCGGACCCTGTTCGAGCCGGAAGACATTGCCGAACTGACGATCGCGATCAATTTCGGTTCCCGGATGTCAAAGCCGGACGTCGCAGTTGTCGTCCGATTGCGAGAGCCGCAGACCGAGTCCGAGCTGATCAAACGATTCAACGGACGCCTGCGGCCCGATCCCGAAGTCGAAGTGTACGAGGCTTCCGAATTCAGTTTTCTGATGATAAACCGTCAGACATTCGCGGTCGCTCCGTTGAGCATGTCTGCAGAACTGGCAGAATCCAAAGCATATCCGGCGGTGGCGTCTCCGGATATGGAGCCGCTGATTCAGGCATCCGACCGTGACCGGCATTTCACACTGATGTTTGACCTGAAACTTCTTGATTCGCACCGTGAGGATATCTTCATGGTACAGATGCAGAAGGTGGTCGACGAATTCATTCTCTGGCTGGGAAACGGCGTGGAGACGGTATCCTGGAGCCTTCACCTGGAGCCTCACCTTTATCTGGAAACGCTTCTGCATCACACGACCGACAGCACCGCTGCAAAGTCCCAGAAGTTTGCTCAGCGGCAGCTGAGTCATCTGCCGGAGACGATGCTCGGGGTTGTGAAGCGAATGCATCCGTCAACAACCGGTTCCCGTCAGATGATTGGTCGCTTCCCGGCAATGCTCCGGGCTGTCGACATCGGGACAACTGCACACGTTGGCCCTTCGTATGCCCGTCTGGTGACTTTGCTTCCGAAGAACGCTGCCGCCAATCTGGCCGCGAGCGCACTGCTGACGTGGAATCAGTCACTGCTCACTAATTTCGACGATCATCCGAATCTGACTGATTCCGGAAAGGTGGCGGTGCCGGACAGAATTGCTGAACGGCTGCAGATGATGGTTCTGGTTGACTTTCGCCAGATGCCATTGAACGAGGCGTTTTCATTCATCGGCGAATCGATCAAAACCGACGTCAGCATCGATGGCGATGCTCTGAAAGCCGCCGGATTCACCCAGAACATGAGTCAGACAATGAATCTGGGCACTATTACGGCGCTGGCGGCGTTGAACGCAATCGTTGAAAAGTATGCAGGGGAAAGAGATCCGCTGGTGCTGATCGTTGACGAAGCAGGTAAGCAGCTCGTGCTGAGTACGAAGTCCAAAGCGGAAGCCGACGGTCACACCGTGTTTAACACGAAGCCGTAGTCCGCACCGGCAAGAAATCAGAACGGCGAATGATTTCGGTTATCCGGGCTTTCGTTCAGAATCTGTCGCACGATTCAGGACCGTCAGGTTCACTGATCGGATTGCCCTCAAATCACAACAGATTGATGCCCGTGCAGCATT
>JANNGQ010000700.1:0-2801 GCA_031403975.1 Planctomycetota bacterium | reverse complement strand
CTCCGCCGGTGCGGCAGCAGCCAGCATCACTCCCTGACCCCGAATCTCCGGATTGGCGATCAATGCCAGCCCAGGAATCACCGCCGCGATTTCATTCCGCAGCAACTCCGACTGAATCAACCCGCGACGCTCGGCAAGTTCCCACAGGATCCGGCTGTCGGGTCGAGTTGCATCCGGCCCTCGCACCGAACGTCGAATCAACTGGGCCAGTCCCTTATGATTCACAAACACACCGTCGCGTTCCATAAATGTTGCGGAAGGCAGAACATGTGTCGCATGCTTCAGCACAGGCGACGGCAGGATGTCCTGCACAATCACGCTCTCCACTTTCGAAAATGCTTCTGCCTGAATCTCACTGACCCAGCCTTCGGGATCTCCGCCCGCCAGATACACCGCGTTGACGTCCTGAAGACGCCAGCCGCAGCAGTTCTTCAAACGGCATCACTTCGCCGCTGAAGTGCGTCAGCACGGCTTCCACTCCAGCCCGATTCGGACACTTTTCAGCCCTGATCGTGAACGTCACCGGTTCGACGACGCATCCTTTCACGTCCTTAGGAAAATGATTGTCTTTTCCAACAATCCTCACGGGCCCCGACGCGAGCGTCACGTCGCTTGAAAGCTCTTTCAGAAACCCGGCAAGCAGGTACGCCTCTTCCACGGTCATCCAGGGTGACAACACGGCTGCCACTTTCCCGTTCCCTGCCAAAGCAGCCTTTTTCAGTGTGGCACGAACTGATCCCAGGACGGTATCCCAGTCACGCGAAGTCACAGAACCGTTTGTGCGGACCTCCGGCGAGATCAGTCGCTGATCTGACGCGATGTATTTCCACCCAAACCGCCCCTCATCACACATGAAATGGCCCTGTGCCCTTTCGTTGGGGCGTGGTCTGAGCCGATAGACGGTATCTTCATTCTGATCAACGCTGATGCTGCAGCCGGTGCTGCAGCCCGGGCATACCGAAGATGCGGTCTTCAGCCACCAGACTCGCTGCTGATACAGGAAATCCTTACTGCACAGTGCCCCGACCGGACAGAGATCCACGACGTTTCCGGCCAGAGGGTTGTTTACCGGATGTCCGGGGAAGATATCGATTTCTTCGTGCGTTCCACGGCTGACAACCTGCAGTTCAGATGATCCGGAAATCTCGCGAGTGAACCGCACACAACGAGTACACATGATGCAGCGGTCAGTAAACAGCGTAATCTGATCGCCGATGTATTCCTTATCCGGCTTGATGTTCTTGGGCTCATTCAGCCGACTGTAACCACGGCCGTAGTTGAAGCTGTAATCCTGCAGAAAACACTCGCCCGCCTGATCGCACGTCGGGCAGTCCAGGGGATGGTTCAGCAGCAGATATTCCAGAGTGGCCTTGCGGGCGTCCTTCACTTTCGGACTGTCGGAAATGATTACCATGCCATCTTTTGCGGAAGTCTGACATCCTGGCACCAGCTTAGGCTGCATCTGGACAGTGCCGTCAGGCTTTCTGTCACCGACTTCCACCAGACACATGCGGCAGCTGGCCACCACTGACAAGGCAGGATGCCAGCAGTACGCGGGGATCTCGACTCCGACCTTAGCCGCTGCCTGAATGCAGTTCAGCTTCTCATCGGCACCGATCTCGACCGGTTGATTATTGACGAACACCGTTGCCATGAATTGACCTGATCAGAAGTGCGATTTCAAATTTGAAATCTCAAGTTTCGTCCAATGCACCGCCATCAGCTTCTGAGCCGTCGTCACTGAGGCCCGCTTGCTGTTGATATACTCTTCGAAATCACTCCGAAACTTACTGATTGCATTCTTGACCGGCCAGGCGGCGCCATCCGACAGTCCGCAGATCGTGGTTCCGGGAATGATGCCCATGGAGCCTGCGACTTCCAGCAGCAGATCCAGGTCCTCCAGCCTGCCGTTGCCCGACCGGATTCGTTCCAGAATCTTCGTCATCCAGGCCGTACCTTCGCGGCATGGCGTACACTGTCCGCAGGATTCATGCGACATGAACCGACAGCAGTTGAACAACACGTCCACCATGCTGGTCTGATCATCAATAACCACCACGGCCGCAGTACCCAGCCCAAGGCAGCCGACTTTGCCCGGCCCCGCAAAATCAAGTTTCGTGTCGAGTTCCTTTTCGGACAGGAAGCCCATGCTGATGCCGCCCGGAACAACAGCCTTGGCTGTTCGGCCCTTCCAGACGCCGCCAGCGTGCTCTTCAATCAGCTCTCGCGCGGTCACTCCCAGCGGCAGTTCGACGCAGCATGGCTGATTGACATGTCCGCTGACGCAATAGAGTTTCGGGCCATAACTCCCGGGGTCGCGCGGGTTGTTCGGATCAGGAGGAATTCCGATCGACTGGAACCAGTCAATGCCGCGCCGCAGAATCTGAGTCACGCAGCACAGAGTTTCGACGTTGTTCACAATCGTCGGCTTACGGAACAATCCCTCAATGGCAGGGAAGGGCGGCTTGATTCTGGGCCAGGCGCGCTTGCCTTCCAGGCTTTCGATCAGGCCGGTCTCTTCGCCGCAGATGTACGCTCCGGCACCGCGGTGCAGTACGATCTGAAGGTTGAATCCAGTGCCGAGAATGTTGTTCCCCAGCAGTCCGGCCGCACTGCACTCCCTGATCGCAGCGTCGAGCACTCGGTAGCTGTGACCGTATTCATAGCGGAGATAGAGGTAGGCAGTATTCGACCTGATGGCATGGCAGGCGATGATGATGCCCTCGATCAGCTGATGCGGATCTTTCTCCATCAGGATGCGGTTATTAAACGTGCCGGGTTCACTTTCGTCCGCGTTGATG
>JANNGQ010000699.1:0-2039 GCA_031403975.1 Planctomycetota bacterium | reverse complement strand
ACAAGTATTACAACGTTGCGAACATCGACTATCCGTCACACGGAACATCCGGACTGAAGATGCGCACATCGCTGGCTGACGGTCCGTGGCACCTGGGGCCAATGGGGTCGGGCCTGCCGGAATGGAATTCCTATAAGCACGCCGGCTACATTTTTGAGATCCCCGCCGCAGAGGCCACACAATGGTTTGGCGGCAGAAACGTGATCTCGGGTCTGCAGATCAGCACCGGGCTGCAGGCGTCGAGCCAGGGGCCAGCCATGTTTGCCTACTCGTTGCCGGCCGAGGGCACTCCGCCGAATACTCTGCTGGATGCCGTGCCCCTTTGCTGGTACCCCCAGGAAAATCCGCTGGCCGGACATCATCCGGCCGACCGCTGGTCTGGGGGAGCATGGCTGACGCTGGGCCACAAACAGGCCGTCGTCATCGTCGGACGAAAATCGCTCGGTGAGTTCTATTATGGTGAGGCACGACCTGAGGACTGCACACCGGACAAAGGCTATCACGGAACGCCGTATGAACTGCAGATGCTGTTCTATTCACCCGCCAGTCTCATTCACTCGGCGAACGCTTCGATCCCCGCTTCAGGCCTGTCACCGTGGCTGCGCTGGGACGGACAGTTCGACGGTGGCGGGCCGGGGCAGTATCTGTTCGATACCTGCAGCAAGCAGGTAGGTGGTCTCGCCTATGACCGCGAACGCAGTCTCCTGTATCTGATTCAGATCGACGCCGGCAGGACGCAGGACAACGAGTTCGAATCACTGCCGGTGATTCACGTGTTCCGCATCGTTGAATAGATGAACTCTGCCGCGAATCGCTGCAGTCCGGGGACCGCCCGAGGGCGGGAGAGCTTCGTTCAGCGATTACCAGCGATCAAGTCGGCAACGTGGGTGACAAATTGACCGCGGCTGAAGACTCGTCCGAATCCGGCCTGCCTTGCTGCGTCCAGTCTGGCCGTGTGAACGTGCGGGCCGAACGCGATTGCGGATCGGAGCGCTTCGACAGGAATCTGGTTCGCAATCGCATGCGGATCTGCCGCTGGTGCGGAAAGGTCAAGGCACAACAGTACGTTGCAATCGGCCAGCCTGCGAACAAGGTCGGCCGTGTCTGTCACGCTGCAGAACTCGTGACCTGCGGCCGTGGCAGTTCCTCCGACAGTGCTGATGAGCATGAGGTCCGAGGAAAACAGGACGACTGTGAGCGATGGAGAACCAGCCATATCGGGCATGTCGAGTAACTCGAGTCGGCGGAGTGACTGGTCCACAGGAACTGCGATCGACTGCTTATTGTTCTCGTCGCGGGGCGAATTCAATTCTGCTGATGTAGCGGACCGGTACACCGTTGGGGCCGAGTGCTCCGGAGCACGCTCCGATCGCACTGATGATGTAACGATAATGAAGGTTATAGTCGGGGTCGATTTCGATGTCCGAATACTCCTGCTGACCGGGCCCGACCGCCGGTTGCGAAGAAATCGCCCGAAAGACTCTGGAATTCAGTCGTTCAAGAGCCAGTTCGCCATCACCGAGATTTTCACCATTCAACTGAACTGCTGACAACTCGCCTGCTGCTCCCGCAACAAGTCGCACAAACAACTGCGGTTGTTCTTCTTCGAAGACAGAAGCTGTACCTGCCGCAGCCAGCGGCATGCTTCGCAGATAATCAGTTGCGGGTTCAGAGACCCTGAGTGTTGACAGAAAGAAGATGACCAGCAGAATCACGACGCTCATCAGAGGTATCATGTTCAGGCGGAATCCCCTGACCTTCGTTCGGTTACGGATCTTCATACCTGGTACACCTAAAATCCTTCCGTCGGCGGAATTGCCTTCAGCGCAAACCGTTGAAATGCGATCCCTTGTTCCTGACAAATCTGAATCAGTTCCTGCACCATTCCAGCGGGGATTTCGGCATCCGCCATGATCTCGACTGTCACATTCGCCAATTCGATGCCGATTGTCTCAAAGTATTCCGCCTGCTGCTGCAGCCGTGGCCGGACCTGATCGAGTGCGACCTGATCATCGCCAAAAAAGATCGAGGGCGTTTGG
>JANNGQ010000698.1:0-2494 GCA_031403975.1 Planctomycetota bacterium | reverse complement strand
GAATCACTGACGAATGCGAAACAGTCAGAAACATCGGCGGCAGACAAATTGGGGAAAGTCACAGCTCACCGAATTTCGCTGGCTGAAGAACAGCAGCAGTTGGAACGACAACGGATTGCGTTACTGCTGTATAGTCCGTTTGCCGGCGATGCCTGGAAATGGCTGGAACGCATCGACCACGCGGTGTCGGCAGGCGTTGTCGTCGGAGAGGCTCGTTCGGCGCTTTTGAAACTGAATCAGCGGCGGCAACAGGAACACGAGCGGCTGGAATCAGAACGACTTTCAAAGCCGAAACTGCAACATTCGTTCGACACGGCAACAGCAGTTCTCCTGGAAGCCGAAAGGTCCGAGTCGGCCTTCGATACGAACCAGCTTGCGACAGATCGGGAACGTCAGGAAGCCGTTGAGCGCGTCCTTCGCCGTATGGAAACTCAGCTGCGCGACCTGCAGGCGCAGCGGCAGAGAGTGAAAACTCTCGATGGTGATGTTGAGCGACTGACTGCTGCTTTGACAACGGACTCTGAGTCGCTGACCGAGCTGTGTGACGTGCTTTTGCCCGCTGCGTCACGCGACGTTGACGTGGCTCAGAATCAGTTTGAATACATCCAGTCGGCTGTCGATGATCACGCGCAGCGGCTCCGCGCGACACTGCAGGCTGGTCGAGAGTGCCCGGTTTGTGGTTCGCTGGATCATCCATACAGCGATCATGCTCCGGACGTCGAGGCGACAGCTGTGAAAGCGGCGAAGAAGGCGGTGAAGGATCTTGAAAAAACACGCGACGAACTGCAGAAGAAGGTGACGGGGCTGGAAGCGACGCTTCAACACCGATCTCAACAAATCACTGAAAAGAGGAAGGAGCGTCACGAGACGCTGCAGTCGATCGACGGGACGGTGCTGGAAGCGACTGACGATTCGGAATTCGCAACGGTCGTCGCACTGCCCTTCGATGAACGTTTGCCTGCAGTCAAAGAACGATTGCGCGTCGTCAGTCAATCACTCTGCACAATCGCGGCATCGGAGAAGGAACAACGAGCCGCGGCGAAAACGACGGAGGCTTGCCGCAAGTTTCTGAACGAAGCTCGCGAGAAGCTGACGGCACTGACGGTTCAGATTTCGGAACTGGAGAAGCATCACGCCATCGTCGTCGGACAAACATCACAGGCAGAGGGAGATGTCGACAAGTCGGAGCAGAGACACCAGGACGCAATCGGCCAACTGAGCGAATTGTGGAGCGGACTCCCGTCAGCACGCGCTGAGTTTGATTCTGATGTCGGGACGTTTCGACGCATCTTTGAAGCGGCCACGACTGAATGCAGGAGTGTCCAGAAGCGGCTTTCTGAGCTGGATTCAGAAATCCAGCAGGCCACTGCGGCCATCAGGACCATGCAGGAATCTCATCGATCTGCTCGGGAAGCACTGGCGACCTGCGAGATCGAACATGGCAGCGCGGTCGAGGATCGTGATCAACATCTGAAGCAGAGATCGGAACTGTTCGACGGCCGGGCCGTCGATGCGGTCGAGAGTGAAACTGCTCAGCGGCTGAAGTCCGCCTTTGATGCTTTTGACGAATCGCTGCGTCTGAAGAACGAGGCCGAACAGCTCCTCGCAACTGCAAAGGCGGAACTGGAATCCGACACGAAAGCGTGTTCAGACGCCGAATCGTGGCGAGACGAGGCCACTGCGGCGCTGAACTCGTGGCTTGAACAATTTGCCGTTCAATCGTCGCGGACGCTGACGTTGAACGACCTGGACGCAATCCTCGCGCGCAATACGACGTGGATCAATTCCGAACGCGAAGCATTGGAACGGCTGGACCACGAAGTGAAATCCGCCGAGGGTGCGTGCAAGGTCCATGCAGAGCAATTACGGGCACACCTGAGTTCGTGTCCGACTCAGTACGACGAGCCGACTGTTCGTGCCGCTATGACCGTGCAGACCGAAGCCCATCGCATTGCCCGGGACGCCTGGGACGCAGCTCGGACCGTGATTCTGAGCGACGATGATCGCCGCCGGAATAACCTGTCGCTGGCAGATTCGCTGGAGAAACAGCGGGCGACGGCGGATCCCTGGCTGAAGCTGAACGATCTGATCGGCTCGAAAGAAGGCGACAAATTCCGCATGATCGCTCAACGGCGCACTCTGGACGTGCTGCTCGGTTACGCCAACCGTCAGCTCGCTCTGCTCTCCGCGCGTTATCGTCTGGAACGATTGCCGGAGTCGCTCAATCTGATTGTGATTGATCGCGACATGGGCGACGAACGCCGGTCGGTCCATTCCCTTTCCGGAGGCGAATCGTTCCTGGTGTCACTGGCACTGGCGCTGGGGCTGGCGTCGCTGACTTCGAACCGGCTGAGGATCGAATCGCTGTTCATTGATGAAGGCTTCGGCAGCCTCGATCCGGAAACGCTGAATATTGCCATGGGTGCATTGATGCATCTCGAATCGCAGGGACGAAAGGTCGGTGTGATTTCGCACGTGACTGAGATGACGGACG
>JANNGQ010000697.1:0-2968 GCA_031403975.1 Planctomycetota bacterium | reverse complement strand
CGGTGATCTGGACTGGATCCGCGCTTTAACCAAAAAATCCGCGCAGGCGGGCGATCAGACGGCCCGGGCTGCCGGCGTCTGAGACGGGTGCTGAAGTTCATGATTGATGCATGCCGAGGCATTGATTCCGCTGAGACCTCATCATTCTGCCCTTCATCATTCTGCAGTAATTCATCGGAAGCAGGATGATGAAATGGCACCGGTCCCGAATGTGTTCGTCCCGCTGCAACTTTTGACGAGGTCTCCGCAATGGACATTCAGAGTATTCACGCGATCCTGCTGGAGCGCTTCGGCGAAGCGGTTGTCGGCAGTCAGCCATTCAAAGCGATCGATCCCTGGATACAGGTGGCTGCGGGCTCGATCGTTGCCGTCGGCCGGTTTCTTCGTGATGACCCGCGGCTGGACTTCAGGCATCTGAACGATCTCTGCGGTTCAGACTTCTTTGAACCGGATGCGAAAAAGGCGGCTAAGTTCGGACATGAGCCGCATGTCGAAGTGGTGTATCAGCTCAGCAGCCTGAAGCTGAAACATCTGTTGAAACTGAAAGTCGTGGTCCCTCGCTGGAAAGGCGATGTGGCCGGTCAGTTGCCGGTCGTACCGTCGGTCAGTTCAGTCTGGGGCATCGCGAACTGGCATGAACGCGAAGCCTACGACCTGGTGGGCATTGACTTCGAGGGCCATCCCAATCTTCGCCGCATTCTCTGTCCGGAGGACTGGGTGGGCCATGCCCTGCGAAAAGATTACGACTTCCCGCTTGAATACCATGGTGTGCGGGGACGTTAGAGTTTCGTCACACCAAAGGACTCGCGTAGCTGAAGTCGTGAGACTTCAGGTGTTCCGAACTCTCACGAGTCCGGCTACCTGTTCGACCCGGAGCAGACGATTATGAGCTTATACATCGAAGATCCCCGCATCGTTGAATTCGACGTGCAGACGGACGAAATGCTCGTGAACATGGGCCCGCAGCATCCCAGCACTCATGGAGTGCTGCGTCTGCTGCTGCGGACCGACGGCGAGCTCGTGCATGAATGCACGCCTCATATCGGCTATCTGCACCGCTGTGCAGAAAAGATCGGCGAGAATCTCTCCCCGCCGCAGTACATCCCATACACGGACCGGATGGACTATCTGGCCGCGATGAATATGAACCTCGGATTCTCGCTGGCTGTCGAGAAGCTGATCGGGATGCAGGTGCCGGACAAGGCCGTACACCTGAGAGTACTGATTGCGGAACTCGGACGCATTGCCAGCCATCTCGTCGGTATGGGTGCCTACGGACTCGACCTCGGCACGTTCAGTCCGTTTCTCTACGCATTCCGCGAGCGTGAGATTATTCTGGATCTGTTCGAAGAAGCCTGCGGGGCTCGACTGACGTGCAGTTATCTGACGATCGGCGGGGCGACGCATGATCTGCCGGATGAAATCGAGATCCCTGAAGGACTTGCATCGTTGAGCGGCCGCAAGCAGGGCGAACGATTTCCGTTCCTGGACGTCATCGAGATGTTTCTGCAGTGGCTTGAACCACGCATCTGGGAATACCACACCCTGTTGACCCGCAATGCGATTTTCATCAAGCGGACTTCCGGAATCGGCGTGCTGACGCCCGAGATGGCCGTCAGTTACGGCTGCACAGGGCCCGTACTGCGCGGGAGTGGCATCGACTTTGACCTGCGGCGTGACGGCGAACCGATCTATACCAGGATGTATGCTGGCTACGAGTTCAACATCCCGGTTGCACCGTTTGCCGACGCTCCGCGCGAAGTGAGGCTGGGCGACAACTGGTGCCGCTTCTACGTCCGCATGATGGAAGTTGTGCAGGCAATCCGGCTCGTACGTCAGTCGATTCCGAGGTACAAGGCGGCCACGGGCTCCTACCGCGTGCCATTCAAGCTGAATACGAAGCTGCCGAAGGACGAAGTGTATCTCGAGACCGAGAGTCCCCGCGGCCAGATGGGCTTTTACGTCGTCGGCAACGGCGAAGGAAGTCCGCTGCGACTCAGGGCCAAGAGCAGCTGCTTCTGCAATCTGTCCGTCACCGACCAGATCTGCGAAGGCGTCCCGCTCGCTGACGTACCGGCCATTGTCGGATCGCTGGACATTGTGATGGGCGAAATTGACCGGTAGCCTGCGTCGTCGCTACTTGAAAAGCACCAGCAGCATGACCACCGGCGACTTCGCCTTGATCGAGTGCTTCAAGTGCGCCGGCATGTGGACCCAGGTTCCCGTCCGGGCCTCTTGCACGTCGTCACCGAGGCCCAGAGTTGCCTCGCCTTTCACGAAGTAGAGCATGGCCGGTTTCGCCGCCGTGTGTTCGGAAAGCTCTTGCCCTTGACTGAAGCCAAAGACGACCGCCTTGATCCGGTCATCCTGAAAGACCGTGCGAGTCAAGATGCCGTCTGCCGGCGGCTCAGCTTCTTTCGCCAGATCGAGGATGTGGGTGTAGGTGGTAATGGTACCGTCTGGCGGCTTGTCATTCATCTTCTGCATCCCCATCAGCCAACTTCATTCCTTCTTCAAGACATTCTCTTCCACGATTCCCGACGGGCCCTGCACATTGAATGGTCAGCAGATCACCGCGTGACAGCACCGATGTCTTCGAAGTGGTTACGGATGGCCCGGAGCGTTGCGGGCTGAAACATTGTGGCACCGAATCGCGTCGACACAATTCTCTGTTTGACCGCCGCCTCATCTTCTACAGCAAAAACAGCAAGGCACGGTACTTTCTGCGACCGTGCATAAGCCTGAACCTGAGGATAAAGGTCCAGCACGGACATCGGATTGTTGTCGGCCAGAATCAGGATACCGTCCGGCGGATTTGACTTGAGCCTTTTCAGGGCCTCTTCGGGCGCCTTGATGAATACCACACCGAATCCGTGCTTTGCGAAATACTCCTTCATCACCTTGCAGCGTTTCTTCAGAGAATCGACAATCAGCAGTCGGAAATCCGGCCGGATCTCAATGTCCAGGG
>JANNGQ010000696.1:0-14000 GCA_031403975.1 Planctomycetota bacterium | reverse complement strand
TCCCCGCACTCGGCATGAGCCGCGGCGAGTGTGTCGAGAGCGTTCCATTGTTTGTATTGTGTGAGTTTGCAGGCAAATTCGGCGAGTTCCAGTGCTCTCGCCGCGTTTCTCACTGAGTCTTCGTGGCAGGTCGCCAGCAGCCAGGCGAGGTCATTGGATGCCTCGTAGGTTCGCGGGCTGAGCCGGATTGCAAGTTCCAGGTCGGTGATCGCCTCTGAATAATTCTTCTTGAGTCGCCAGGTGGACGCTCGATTCCCCAAAGCGTCGACATACTTCGGATCAATCTTAAGGGCAGCCGAAAAGTCGGCGATGGCTTCTTCGAGCCGATTCAGCTTTTGATGCACGACGCCTCGATTGTTCAGGGCTTCGGGATACTCGGGCACGAGTTTGAGCGCGGACTGAAGATCTGTCAGAGCTGCCTTGAACTCGCCGGATTCGATATAAGCCAGCGCGCGGTTGTTAATGATGAGGAAATTCTTCGGATCCATGGCGATCGCGGCTGAGAAATCCTGAATCGCCGCCTTGTGCTGGCCCATGAGATAGCTGGCTTGCCCCCGATTGTTCAGTGCTCCGGCATTGCGTGGTTGACGACGCAGACTCTCGGAAAAATCGGCGATGGCGCGGTCATACTGCTGATGAGCCAACAGTGCGACTCCCCGAAGATGGTAGTTTTCGGGTGTTGGTGTCGTCGTGACCTGTCGGGAAAGTTCGTCGATCGCCGAGTTAAACAGCACGGCATCTTTTTCCCAGAGCCAGCCGTTCTTTTCATCAATCCACAGCCATTCGCCGTTGGTCAGCGTCACTGTAAAGACTTCGCCCAGATACGCCTTCCAGACCGTCGCCTGCGGCGTTCTCATTTCAGCCCCGGCGCGGGTGATGATGATCTTCTGACCGATGCGGGGATCAGGTTTCGCCGCGGCAGGCTGCTGGGCGTGAGCAGCATCTGTCACGGAAACCAGCAAAGAGGCACCGATAAACGCAGCGTGGAGAAGCCTGAGCATTTGATGATCTCGATCGTAGGTTGGACATCCTTGTCCGACTGTGTTCAAACGGGCAGGAGTGCCCATCCTGCCCGTTAAGTCTGAATTGGGCGATCGAATTGTGGAGATCGCCGCGAGCGTGGTATATCAAAAGTACTGGATGTGCAGCCACTCGGAAAGAATCCGCATCGGCGAAGCGAGGAGTCGACAGTTGCCGGAGTTTCAGCGTTGCTTGTCGGTCTCGGACCAATCACAATCCCCGGGTTCGCAAGTTTCTTCCCTGCAGAGGATTCTGCAATGTTCCGACGAATGATCCGCGGCGCTTTCATCGCAACGCTGCTCACTGCAACCGTTTCGCGTTGTCCCGCCGGAGTCGGAGAAGTCCCGGGGCTCGGGCCGAAAGGCGAATTGGTCAGCCTCGAATTTGAATCCGGCGGACCGACCGCCCTGATCGGAAAGAACGCCCGCAAGCAGCTTCTTGTGACCGGAGTTTACTCAAGCGGTCAGCGGCATGACCTCACTCAGGTTGTCACTCTTGCCGTTGACGCAGCGGGCGTATTCTCTGTCGACGCGGCAGGTCTGGTGATACCAGTTGCCGACGGCCAGGCGACGATCACGGCCAGTGAAACGTCCGGCAAGACAGCATCGCTGACACTGACTGCATCACGTTGCACTGAAGAGCTGGCGATCAACTTTGAGAACGAAATCGTGCCGATCTTTACAAAGCTCGGATGCAACACAGGCGGATGCCACGGGAAATCAGACGGCCAGAATGGGTTTAAGCTGTCGCTGCTCGGATTCTATCCTCGCGAAGACTACGAATTCCTTGTTTATGAAGACCGCGGTCGGCGAGTCTTTCCGGCTGATCCGGAGTTCAGCCTGCTCCTGCAGAAGCCCGGAAATATCCTGCCGCACGGAGGTGGCCGGCGGATGTCGCCGGGGTCATACGAATGGGGAATGATTGAAAGCTGGATTCACCAGGGAATGCCGTATGGCGCGGAGACCGATCCGACCCTGGTTCGCATCGAATCAATTCCGGCCGTGCGGGAGATGAACTTCCGCTCGAAGCAGCAACTGTCGGTGATCGCCCATTACAGCGACGGTTCATCACGCGATGTGACTCGGCTGGCGTCGTACGAAGCCAACCATGCGGAGATGGCGGTATCGGATTCCGCGGGCCGGATTACGATCGAAGATGTCCCCGGTGAAGTCGCCGTCATGCTGCGGTTTCAGGGACAGGTCGGTGTCTTTCGAGCCATCATCCCGCAAGGCATTCCGGTTCAGCAGACTCCGCCCGAAAAGACATTTGTTGATCAACTTGTGTTCGCAAAGCTCAGGCAGCTCGGGGTTCCTCCATCCGGGCTTTGTGATGATGCCACGTTCATCCGCCGGGTCAGTGTCGACATTTCCGGGAGGCTGCCGACAGTCGCCGAAGTTCAGCAGTTCATCGCCGACACTGACGCCGGCAAAAGAGATCGGCTGGTGGACCGTCTGGTCGAAAGTCCCGGCTATGCTGATTACTTTGCCAACAAGTGGGGCACGGTGCTGCGCAATCGCCGACGGAACGGTACGGATATCACTTACACCTACAAATTCCATGCATGGATTCGCAGCGCACTCCGTGAGAACATGCCTTATGACCAGCTTGTGCGGAGTGTTCTGACGGCGACTGGCGATCCGGAAACGCATCCGCCCGTCGCGTGGTTTCGTGAGGTCACGACGTCGACTCAGCAGATGGAGGATGTCGCGCAGCTGTTTCTCGGCATGAGAATGGCGTGTGCCAAGTGCCATCATCATCCCTATGAACGCTGGAGCCAGCAGGATTATTACGGACTGGATGCGTTCTTCTCGCAGGTCGGACTGAAGAACAGCAAATTCAATCAAAACGTCAATCAGCCGGACATGGTCTACCTGAAGACGAGCGCCCCTGTGTCGCGTAATCCGAGGACTCAGCTGGACGTAAAGCCGACGGGGCTCGGTGGTCCATCGCTGGAGATTTCACCCTTCGAAGATGCGCGGCAGAATCTGGTTGACTGGATGTCAACTCCGGAGAATCCGTTCTTCGCAAAGGCTCTGGTCAACCGCTACTGGAAGCATTTCTTCGGTCGCGGCATCGTGGACCCGGAGGACGATCTGCGAGTGACGAACCCGCCTTCCAATCCCGAACTGCTGGATGCCCTGGCGCGGCACTTTCTGGATCATCGCTTTGATCTGAAGGATCTTGTCCGCACGATCTGCAGGTCGAACGCCTACCAGCTCAGTTCCGAGCCCACGGAATTCAACAGCAGCGATCAGCAGAATTTCTCCCGCTTCTATCCGCGGCGAATGACGGCGGAGGTGCTCTACGATTCCGTGAACTCAGTGGCTGACACACCGTCAAACTTCGGCACGATCCCTCAGGGCACAACGGCCGTGCAATTGCCGGATAACGGATTCAACAACTATTTCCTGCAGGTGTTCGGCAAACCCGAAGCCGAAAGTGCCTGCGAATGTGAGCGATCGCCGGAAGCCAATCTGTCGCAGTCATTGCATCTCCTGAACTCGGGCGATATTCAGAGCCGGCTGCAGAACGGCAACGGTCGAGCTGTCAGATTTGCCCAGGACGAAGTTCGCCCTGACGGAGAAAAAATCCGTGAACTGTACCTCGCCGCGTTTTCGCGGGACCCGCGCGCGGATGAATCAGAATTCATCCTGAAGCAGCTGGATCTGTATCCCAACAGACAACAGGCCTGGGAGGACGTTCTTTGGTCGGTATTGAATGCGCGGGAATTTCAGTTTGTGAAGTGAGCTACGGTTGGCCAGTCGCTCCGCCGACTGGAACTCCTGACTCGCAGGACTCTCACAGTTGTCAGTAGTGCAAATGCCGTTGAACCACCAGGGTAAACCCGGTGGCGTGGACTTAGTCAGCGGAATGGCGCTAGCCACCGGTGTCTGTTCGTGACAAAGCCGTGAAAAACCGGCGGCTAGCGCCGTGCCGCTGGCAGTCAATGCGCAAAGTCCACGCCGTTCGGGGTAAACCCGGTGGCGTGACGCTTTCGTGTTCTCGAATCGACCGACGACGATTCGCCGGTTCGTTCTAAGGGCTACCTAATGAACATTCTTCGCAGCGTTGCGATGATTGCCAGTATCATCGCTCTGACCTCACCCGCCCTCGCCCAACTCCCTGCCACTCGCCTCGACGGAATCTACCCTGCCGGAGCCGCACCCGGCGCGACTATCGAGCTGACGATCTCCGGTAACGATCTCGACGACGTCGACCGGTTGATTTTCAATCACGACGGCATCACATTCGCGCGCAAGATGGCGGAAGTTACGCCGTTTGACGAAGGGCCGCAGCCGATTGATAACGAGTTTCTCGTCACAGTGACCGGCAGTGTGCCGCCTGGAAACTACGACGTTCGCTGTCAGGGTAAGTATGGATTGTCGAACCGCCGGACTCTGGTCGTCGGAGCAATCCCCGAGTTCGTCGAAACCGAGCCAAACGGCGGCAACGATGTGCCGGCGTGGATTGAAGCGGATTCCGGGCGGACGAACGCGGCTCAGGAAGTCACGTTGCCCGTCACGATCAACGGGCAATCCACCGGCGGGCCGGATGTGGACTGGTATCGGTTCAATGGCCAGGCCGGGCAACGGATCATTCTTGAAGGCCACTGTCGGCGGATTGACTCGCGAATGGATCTGGCCCTCACTGTATTCTCGGAAAACGGCACGATCGTCGGCGAACACCGGGCAGGTGAAGCGCGAGATTCGTTTGTCGATGTGACACTTCTCGCGACCGGGCTTTACTTCGTTAAAGTCCATGATGCCCTGTTCGGTCAGGGGCCGGGATTTGTTTACAGGCTGACGATGGGAACTCAGCCGCATCTGGATTTTGTGTTTCCGCCGGCCGGTCTGCCAGGGTCGAATGATGAGTACACACTGTATGGTCGCAATCTGCCGGGCGGACAGCCGAGCCCGTATCAGCTGGATGGCCGGCCTCTCGAACAGATCACCACACGTATCGCGATCCCCGGAGACATTGCCGGACGGCTGACGTACGCCTCGCTTATCGGGCCGCACCAGGCCGGCATCGACGGAATCGAACACCGTGTCGCGAACAACGGACTGAACTCGAATCCTGTTCTGATCACACCGTCCACTGCACCGGTTGTCAGAGAAGAGACCGACAACAATTCGCCGGCCACGCCACAGAAGCTGACTTTGCCGTGTGAAGTCGCCGGTCAGTTCTATCCTCAGCGCGATGTCGATTGGTATTCGTTCGAAGCGGCTAAGGACGAAGTCTGGGCGTTTGATGTGACCTCGCAGCGGCTGGGGATCGCATCCGATCCGGCGCTGTTGATTCAGCGACTCAGCACCAATGACAAGGGCGAGCAGGAGATTGCTGACGTCGTCTTCATCGATGATCTGCCCGATCAGAATTTCAACAATCGCTCGGGCCGGCATGAGTTCGATGAACGCAGCTCGGACCCGTCATACCTCTTTAAGGCGCCTGCCGACGGAACGTACCGAGTCATGCTGAAAGACAGCACCAGCGCCGTGAAGTCGGATCCGCGGCTGGTTTATCGGCTGGCGATCCGCAAGCCTCAACCGGATTTCCGGATCGTGGCAGTTCCAGGTGATTCCACCGGTTCGCTGATGCTTCGCAAAGGCGGTCGAGATGTCGTGCGAGTTATCGCCTACCGGCAGGATGGCTTCGACAGTGAGATCCGCGTTTCTGGAAATGGTCTTCCGGAAGGTGTTACGACGGAGGATATTATCATTGGTCCGGGGAACAGCTTTGGAACACTGATCATTTCAGCAACCGATGCGGCACCGGCCTCTGTCGGCACGATCCAGGTGTCGGCAAAAGCAGCAATTGCAGGGTCGGAAGTGTCCCGCGCGGCTCGGTATGGAGTCGGGCTGAGTCCGTATCAGTTCAACCAGCCGAACTCCATAGTCCCAAGTGTTCAATCGCGGCTGGTGGATCGGATTCAGGTTTGCGTCTCCGACTCAGAACCCGCGCCACAAACGTTGACGATCGGCGGAGACGGCAAAGTCCTGGAGACCTCGCGTGGTGGGGTTCTGAAGATCCCGTACTCAGTTCGGCGAGTCGAAGGTTCAGCCGGAAACCTGCTCGGCCTTCCGATCGATTTTCCGCCGAACACAAACGCCCAGCAGGTCAATATCGGCGGCAACGAAAAGGGTGAGTTCGAAATCCGGTTTCAGTCGAACACAGTGCCGGGCACCTATTCGTTTTATCTCGCAGGTTTCAACCAGGGGATGCAGTACAAGCGCAATCCAGAGCTGGCTGCGAAAGCCAAAGTTCGCCAGGAACGCATCGGCGTGATTCTGACGGAGTCGCAACAGAAGACGCAGCAGGCTCAGCAGGACAGTCAGGCCCGGCAGAACGAACTGAACCAGGCCACGAACGAACTGAATCAGGCCAACACTCTGAAGCAGCAAGCCGAACAGAAAGCTGCAGCTGCCGGCACTGTTTTCACACAGGCCGAAGCCGCGGTGAAGCAGAAGACCGAACAATCCGCCGCAAACCCGACAGATGAAACGCTCAAGCAGCAGGTCGTACAGGCTCAGACCGCCTTCGACACTGCCAGGAAAGCAGCTGAAGAGGCCACGACTGCTGCAACAGATGCCACAAAGAAGCAGGAAGAAGCCACTGCCAGGCGCATAGCCGCTGAAGAAGCCCGCACGAAGGCTCAGGCCGATCTCCAGACCGCTCAGCAGTTTCTGCAGAGGGCTCAGCAGGAAAAGCAGCGAGCCGACCAGTTTGCCAATCAGAAACAGAACGAAGCCAACCCGCGAGGATTTAACGTCAACGTACCGTCCAACTCACTGACGATGAAGATTGTCGAGTTCCCGACGAAGGTGGAATCGATGCCGGAAGCACTGACGATCAATCAGGGCGAAAAGTCCGAAGTCCGGGTGAATGTTTCTCGCCAGTATGAATTCACGGGAGCGATCAATATCCAGACTCAACTCCCCGGCGGAGTCGGCGGTATCAACGTTCCTGGTGCGAACATTGCTGACAACCAGCCCGAAGCCAAATACGAAATCACCGTCCAGCCGAACGCCACAGTCGGAGAACACACCTGCACCGTCCGCCTGCAAATGAACTTCAATGGCCAAAATCTCGTGATGGAACGACCAATGAAACTCACAGTCGTCGAGGTCAAGAAGTGACCGCATACTGTTGTCCCGCCGCTCCGTCGGCGCGTATTGCTTTCGCAGGACGGCCTTGTCAGGCCGTCCGTGTCGAATTTGCGGACGCTTTCGACGGCCTGAGAAGGCCGCCCTACGAGAACATTGGCTGAGACATCCATGCTTACTTCTCGCATCATCACATTACTCTTCACCCTCTCATTCGCAGCCAGCCCCGTCATCGCAGGCCCTCCTATCGCGATCGACGCACTCCAGCGCGCGGAGCCTGTGTCATTCGAGAAAGAGATTCAGCCGATCCTGCAGAAGAATTGCTTCGCATGTCATTCGGCGAGTGAAAAACAGGGCAACCTGGTTCTCGAATCTCCCGGCGGACTCTTGAAAGGCGGCGACGGCGGACCGGCGGCGATTGCGGGCAAAGGAGCGGACAGTCTGCTCATCAAAATGGCCTCCCATCAGGTGGAACCCGTCATGCCGCCGGAAGGCAACGACGTGGCGGCCGGCAATCTGACGTCGCAGGAACTGGGATTGATAAGACTCTGGATCGATCAGGGCGCGCGAGGCACGGGAAGAGTTGATGCGCTTTCGCCTCGGCAGATGCGGCCGCTGCCGAAAGCACTGAATGCAGTTCATGCGGTCACGCTGACTTTGGACGGACAGTACGTTGCATTCGGGCGAGGCAACCAGATCCTGCTGCATCATGTTCCGACCGGGCAGCTCATCACACGGCTCGCGGATCCGACGCTTGCGGATTCGTCTGCCGCCGCGCATCGGGATCTGGTGCAGTCTCTTACGTTCAATCCGGATGGAGACCTTCTGGCGTCCGGCGGGTTTCGCGAAGTGAAGCTCTGGCGTCGACCGAAGGACGTTCAGAAGATCAGCATCGCCACGGGAGCAGCTGCGTCAGCGATGGCGATCAGTCCGGATCGAACGTGGTATGCCGCCAACGGGCCTGCCAACACTGTGCAGCTCTTCAGCGTCGCCGACGGAACACGCGGCGCGACGCTCACGGGACACACGGATGTCGTGACTACGATTCGCTTCACCGACGACGGGCAGCGACTGGTGTCCGGATCTTTGGACCAATCCATCTGCGTCTGGAACGTCGCGGATGGAACGCTGGCGGGGCGAATTGAAACGGCGCTTCCAGTTAGTGCGGTAGAAATTGTGCAGGTTGAAAACCCGACTGAAGTGGTCCC
The DNA here is from genome assembly GCA_031403975.1 of Planctomycetota bacterium. GTDB lineage: Bacteria > Planctomycetota > Planctomycetia > Planctomycetales > Planctomycetaceae > SXXK01. Next base: position 5,668 of record JANNGQ010000696.1, on the reverse strand, counting down.
CAGGTCAGCGGAATGGATCGTCTCAGGAGGAGGCGACAACCTGCTGCGACTTTGGCAGATGCCTGTCGCTGCGCCAGCAAAACTTGCATCGTCGCCGGTCACTCTGGAACGTACCGTCAGCAGCCGCGATGGTCGGCTGCTCGCCATGATCGACACCGCCGGGACAGTCAAGATCATTGCCTTGCAGTCGGCGACTGTTCCCGTCGTTGAACAGCACATCGCGACATGGAAAACTGAAGGCGGCATTACGTCGCTGGCCCTTATTCGCAAACCAGGATCACCGGAACCAACTCCTGACAATCTGCGCGAAGTTTACAACCTGCTTGTCGGTACGCCGGACGGATCCGTGCAGCTCTGGAGTCTTGCCGAACAGAAACTGCTCGATCAATGGAAGAGCGGCAACGTGGCCGTTCGATCGGTGGCCTGCAGTATGGATGGAACTCAGGCTGTTTCCGGAGGAGAAGACGGAGCCATCTCCCTGTGGACTCTGAATCCTCCGCCGCCGGTGCCGCTGGAAGCCGCGGTCGGGGAAACTTTCGCCTTCACGGTCCTCAGCCCGACTCGCAAACAGATCGCAACAGTCGGTATAAAGGACGGTGAGCCGGTAATTATTGTTCGCAGTACAGAAACGAACAGGATCACGCAGGCGCTGTTCGGTCACACCGGCAGCATTTTGGCGCTCGCTTTCTCCAATGACGACGCGCGGCTGGTGTCGGGCGGCGACGATCGTACCGTCCGCATCTGGGATCTGCGCAATCCCGTTCAGCCTGAACTGAAGAAGATCGAGGGTCTCGCTGCTGCAGTCACTGCGGTCGGAAGCAACGGCGACGGAAGCCAGGTTATCGCGGGACACGCCGACAACTCGCTGCGTTTGTTCAACGTTGCCGATGGGATGGTGCTGAAGGAGTTCGCCGGCCACACGGGCGTAGTGTCCGCCGCTGGATTCTGGAACGGTCAGCCGTTCTCCGTCAGTCAGGACGCCACGGTTCGCTTCTGGAACTCGGCCGACGGTGTACAGGCACGGGCCTTCAACCTGCCGACTCCGCCGACATCGTTTGCATTGTCCGCCGACACGCAGCGGATGGCGTTTGGCGGAGCGGACAATCAGGTTCGCATTTTTCAGACTGACAACGGCAGCCAGTTGCAGGCTCTGCAGGGGTTTGCCGCAGCTGCGACAGCGCTCAGCTTTTCGCAGGACGCACAGCTTCTGTCGGTCGTGAATGTTGATGGGCGAGTCTCCGTTTTCAACATCATGACCGCGCGGCTTCGGGAAGCTTTCACAGATCCAGGAGTGAAGTCTGCTGTGTTTACGACAACGCCGACGACATTACTGGTCGCGCGAGCCAACGAAGTCATCACCACTCATTCACTGCGATTCCTGCAGCATCTTGACGGCAACACACAGCCGATCCGGTCAATGGCGTTTCATCCGAACGGACAGGCCGTATTCGTTGTCGCCGCTGATGGAACGCTGCGGGGTTACTCGCCGCAGAACGGCCAGGCGACGTTCGCCACTGGTCACGGTGCAGCGGTCAGTGATTTGGCGATCTCCGCCGACGGACAAATCCTTGCAACGGCTGGTGACAATGCTCAGGTTCGACTCTGGAACAGCAGCGGCGGCGGCTTCGGACCGCAACAGCTCACGGGATTCGCCGGGCCCGTGCATCGAGTCGCGTTCTCCGCGGATGGCAAGCAGGTCCTTGCCGTGTCGTCCGGTGATAAACCCGCCGCTCAGATTCATGACCTGCAGACGGGAGTGCTGCTGCAGAGATTCACGGGGCATGCGGGAACGGCCGTCGGATGTGCGATGCTGCCGGTGATTCCGGATGCAGTTCCCGAGCGAACGCAGGTCATCGCTCTGACCGCGTCACAGACAGGCGTGTTCCAGTGGAACGTCACCGCGCTGAAACAGATTCCCGGCCACGGCGGACCTGTGACCTCGCTGGCCCGGATTCCGCAGAATGCTCGACAGGTCTTCTCGGGCAGCACGGACACAACAATCCGCCGCTGGAACCTCGACAACGCCCAGCAGATGCAGCAGTACAACCACGGCGGCTCGGTGACATCGATCGCGGTTGCTCCCGACGCGCAGCGGATCGCCTCCGCCAGCGACAATCACACAGCAAAGCTGTTCAACATCAACGGCCAGCAGATCGCTGAAATGCGGGGCGACATTCGCCGCCGCATCGCACTCACGCGAGCCCAGCAGCTGGAAGGTGCAACAACGACTCGCCTCAACGTCGCGACGCAGCTCGCCGCGGCCGCCGAACAGGATCTGCCCGTAAAAACCACGGCGGAGAAAACGCTCAGCGACATGCTGACCGCCGCAACCACCGACGTGCAGGCAAAGAAAGCGGCGGTGGAGACTACGTTTACAGAAAAGACCACGTCTGAGAAGGCCGCCATTGATGCGTCCGCCACTGCGAACAATGCGATCAACGCGAAGCAGATCGCCGAGCAATCTGCCAAAGTCGCCGCGGCCGCCGTCGTAGTCTCGCAGGCCAGGCTGGCGCGGCTGACACAGGCGTCCGCGGCTGAACCCCTTAACGAGACGCTCAGGCAGAAAGTCGTCGCCGCACAGTCTGAGACGGAAGCCGCGACTCTGAAATCGACAACGCTCGCCGCAGCGGTCACAGCTCCCGCCGACAACGCGACTCAGATGTCGGCGCTCGCCAGTACGGCCGCTCAGAAACTTGATTCCGTGCAGAAGCCGTACAACGACGCCGTCGCCGCATTAAAACTCGCTGAAGCCGCACAGAATCTTCTGTCGCAGCAACACGTGCTGGCCGCACAGGAACTCAAGGTCGCGACGGATCTTGTGCCTGTTCGAAAAGATACCGTGACTCGAACGGAAGCCCTTCAGCTCGAAGCCAGGGCTGCCGTCGAAGCCGCGAACAGGCTGCTGGCGGAATCCGATCTCGCGATTCGCAGCGTCGCGTTTTCGCCCGATGGTTCCGTTCTTGCCACCAGCGGTGATTTCCCTGGCGTCCATTCCTGGGACGCTCAGACCGGATCGGCTCTGGGAGCGTTCGCCGGTCATACTGCGGCGGTCAAAGCGGCAACGTTTCTTGATGCACGCACGCTCGTCTCGGTTTCCGATGATCAGACGATGCGAGCCTGGGATTCCAACCCCGGCTGGATTCTGGAGCGAACGATCGGCAGTGCGGAGGACTCGGACACGATCGCACACCGGGTCACGGCAGTGGACTTCACGGAGGACTCGTCAAAGCTGCTGATTGCCGGCGGTGTTCCGTCACGGGGCGGTGAGCTGCAGGTGTTTAACGTCGCCGACGGGAGTCGACTGCTGTACCTGCCTCAGGCTCACGACGACGTGATCTATGCCGCCCGTTTTTCACCCGATGGCAAGCGCATCGCGTCCGGAGGAGCCGACAAATATCTCCGTATTTTCGACATCGCCACCAGCATACAGATTCGCCGTTTCGAAGGCCACACGAGTTACGTCCTCGGAGTCGCCTGGAAACGCGACGGTCTGGTGATCGCGACGTCCGCGGCCGACAACACGATCAAAGTCTGGGACGCTGAAACCGGCGACCAGCAGCGCACGATCGAAAACTTCGGCCGCCATGTGACGGCGGTCAGTTACATCGGTGAAACCGAAAACATCATCTCGGCCTGCGGTGACAAACTCGTCCGCATGCACAACGCGAGCAACGGCGGCCTGTTCCGCAACCTCGGCGGTGCAACGACCTGGCTGCACGCCATCGCGATCACTCCGGACAGCAACGTTGCGGCTGCCGGAGATGCCATTGGCAACGTTTACCTCTGGAACGCCAACAATGGGCAGCAGTTGAACGTGCTGGGGTTGCAGGCTCCCTAGTTTCGGTGAGTCGCGCTCTGAAAGTGTTTATCAGGCTCCGGCGATGGACACTAAACTTTTGGTTGGCATCGACGAAACACCGCTCAGAAGAAGTAGTCGTTTCCAGGGGAAGGTCGATGGATGAGCCGAAGCGCCGAGTTCAACCCACTTCGGAATTCGAGCTGCTACCGTTCTTGAGGTCGCCGGGCTGTGCATTGTTGTTTGTGATGTGTTATTTCATTGGTGGTTGCGTCATTGCGATCTTTAGTCCAGACCGGCCGTATCAGATTGCCACATTTGATTGCGGTAAAGATCGAGCGATTGTGTTCTTGACGGACCGGGATTGTGATGAATCGAAACCCATATATTACGAAGTGCGAATTGGTGGACAGATTGTTGTTCCGAGGACGATAGTCTACTACGTGATCTGTGGTCACAGCGACGTGTTGCTGGATATGAGGTTGGCTGAGGACGGAGACGTCGTTGGAATTGCGCCACCGTCGGAATCATGGCGCGACTTCTGGGTGGTGCATGATTTTCGCGATGGTGCGTCCTGGCCACGGGGTGACTTGGATCCAATGTTTGTCGGTTCCGGCAAATTCACTCGCGAGAACCTTGAAGATCTGCTTCGAAACGAGAGCTCGTTGAAGCCTGCAAACAAGTAGAACGTGTGTAAGTGCTGGCGTTTTCGACCTGGGACGCAGTGTTATTGCGGACAACAAACAACTGAAACACGCCGACGAATGAATGATAGTTCCGTCCGAACGTGAACGCCTGTAGGTGACGCCTGCCGGGCGGCACTTCGCGGCTTGCCGCGACCGGCGACGAGGGACTCATAAACCGGGCACTCGCGGCGACGTGGATTGCGGATGCGTTCGTGGGGTTCGCCTTCGGCGAAAATCCTGCCCGGCAGGCAGGATCTACAGAATTGCCTCCGCGTGCTTCGATCGCATTTGGCACTTTCGAACACGAGTCGACCATCAGGCTTCGGTCCGTTGATGGCGTTGGCGTCTATACACGCTCAAGCTCATCCAGTGCCCCGGGAGCCCAGACTCTCGCAGCCACTGGTCGAGCCTCAGGCGGGCCGTCTCGTCTGATACACCAGCGCCCCGAATCAACTGTTGCTCGGCCTGATCACTTTTGTCCAGCAAATGGAGTCGTTCGATCAAGGCGTCAACCGCCTGTCGGTGACGCCTGCCGGGCGGCACTTCGCAGCTTGCCGCGACCGGCGACGATGGACGCGGAAACTGGCAACGCGCGGCGACGTGGATTGCGGATGCGTTCGTGGGGTTCGCCTTCGCCGAAAATCCTGCCCGGCAGGCAGGATCTATGGAGATGACTAGAGCGGTTCCAAAATGTGTGTAGCGGAACTCGTGAGAGTTCCGGTCTGAAGTCTCACGACTTCAGCTACAATTTTGCGACTGCAGGGCCTCGTGTGCCGCCATACCTGAAATGGAACCGCTCTAATGGCAGCAGCTCTTCGTCTCGGACTTTTTCTTCGACGGAGGCACATCGTTGGCGGGATTCTGCCGGAAGAAGCCGTTGGGCTTAAGGAGGAATCCGATGTAAGCGGTGGGCATCACCGGATAATCCTCCGGCCGCGGAATATGCGTATGGCCGAAGGTGTACCAGAATACGACATCGGTGTTTGCGATGGCTCGATCCTGTGCGGTCCAGCGGATCAGGCCGTCACCTCCACGGCTCTGATTCGGATAATCACCGGCCGCATAGTTTTCGTCATCTCTGTGCGGAGTCACCCACACATGATGGTTGACGAAGCCAGCCCGTTTTCGCCACCAGGCCTCCTTTGAGGCCATCGGAAAACAGTTGTCGCCCGGCATGAACTTGTAC